>JBMTVV010000018.1:0-13367 GCA_049451755.1 Bdellovibrionota bacterium | reverse complement strand
CGCTCTTCCTAGACCAGTTTGCCTATGAGATATGGCACTATGGGACCGCCGGCCATGTTGGCAATGAAGCGAATCCCGGGATCGAACAAGCAACGCACTATCTCAAGTGGCTTCTTACTGAAGGGATTGGGCCTATCGGTGGCAGCATGGCACTCCTCGGAGCGCTACTACCCATCCTTTCTCGAAAGAGTAATATCAGTGAAAGACTTCATAGCATGCTCCCTCTACTCTTCCTCCTCCTCTACATGGGACTCATGATCTCTCAAAAGGCAAACTTCACACGCAATATGCTGCTTGCCCTCCCTTTTTTCGCTCTATGCGCAGCCCTGTGCGCCGAGTGGCTGCTCTATCTTCGTACACACTACTACCGACTTGTGCGTACCACGCTATGTGCCGTTGCTCTCTTATTTATTTTCATACCAACGCTTAGAGCACGAAGTGCTGCAACTTCCCTCACCGATTCACGGGAGGTGCTCATCCGTGAATACGGCGCCAACGGGCTTCATGCAGTCTGCGCTGGAGAACTATGGCTCTCAACCGAACAAGCTCTCCACATCGGATGTCGAGAAGAAGCGATAACAACAGCAACTCCCCTTGCCATGTTTCAATCTGGAGCAGAGCGAATTATTTTACCACAACGCGCAGCTGAGTCCTTTATTACTTCGGAGCTCTATTCAGAATTACGTACAATACCGGGAGTCACAGAGGAACAACGAGTTGTGGCAAATCCAGCGATCACGATATTGCAGCGGAACTACGAAGAAAAAACTCCGGTATCACTCATAAAAGAAATAGTCAGGAGTGAAGTTGCACGTACGCTCGACAAACAAGAGTCATCTGTACAACCTCCGTGTTCACCGGGACCTATGAGAAATGAAGATGAATCTGGATGTTGGATGACCCAACGCTTCACGCCTATATTTATCACTGGACCCAAGAGCACGAACCTCTTGTTATCCACCCCTTGGGAACCACAGCGAGTGCAGATCTACGACGACCAATGGCGAGAAGTATTCGCTTCTCCGATCACACGAGAGGATGTCCTTCCTGTAGCGCTTCAAGGAGACTCTCATTATACCATCTCTATTACGACAGTACGCCAACCCTCACTAACATCTGGAAGCTCTGATACAAGGTCTCTCGGTATACAGATTAGGTAGCATGACAGCTGAAATCTCTTCATACACGAGATGGCTCCTGCCCCATCTGAAGCTATGAAATCAAGAGGAAATGACCAATTGATAGGATTCTTTTGAAAAACTGTGGTATACGACTATCGATAACAACATTCCAGCAAGAGGGATAAGGAAACGTAGTATGTACGTAGTAACAGGTGGAGCGGGGTTTATAGGAAGCGCTTTCCTCCACAAACTAAACCAAGAAGGCATTGAAGACATCATCGTTGTTGATGAGCTCGGAACATCGCCTAAGTGGCTCAACCTCCTCGGTAAGGGATATATCGACTACATCCACAAAGACCAATTTCTTGAACACCTCGAGGCTGGGCGATACCGTGGTCAAATTAGCTGTATCGTACATATGGGGGCTTGCTCTGCCACAACGGAAGAAAACGCTGACTACCTAATGGAAAACAATTTCCATTACACACGAACCCTGTGTGAATACTGCCTTGATAATGGAGTACGATTCATTTACGCCAGCTCTGCTGCAACGTATGGAGATGGCTCTCTTGGGTTCTCAGATGATTATGAAAAGACGAGTACCTATCGCCCACTCAATCGCTACGGGTATTCAAAGCAGCTCTTTGACCTTTGGGCCATTCGCAAAAAAATCACCGACTCAGTCGTTGGACTCCGATTCTTCAACGTGTATGGCCCTAATGAGGATCACAAGGGAAGCATGCGCTCAGTTGTCCACAAGGCGTATCACGAGCTGAAAGAAAACGGTGAGATATCCCTATTCCGCTCGTATCGTCCGGACTACAAGGATGGAGAGCAGAAACGTGACTTCATCTATGTAAAAGACTGCACTGAAACGCTGTGGTGGTTTACGAACAACACGAGAACTAATGGGATATTCAATTTAGGTACGGGGAAAGCTCGTTCTTGGAACGATCTGGCGAACTCAATCTGCACTGCTCTTGGGGTCGAACCTCGGATCCAATACAAAGAAATGCCCGAGAATCTCATCAATCAGTACCAGTACTTCACCGAAGCTGAGATGCGAAACCTTGAAAATTCAGGGTGTCCGCTTCCTCAGACCTCGCTTGAAGATGGGGTACGAGATTACGTACTGAACTACCTGGAGGCAGAAAAACTCCTGTAGCCTTGCAAGGGAGCAACGCCCGAGGCTGCTAACATATTGATAATGCTACGGCTATTTAATTCCAGTTCTTAGACATCGCACCGTTGGCCAGAACTCGCTCTAACGGCTCCGCAGACCATATTCCAACTCGGCCCCACCGAGTTGATTTTCCACCTATTTTCTCCTAATCTCTACACCTTCGGCGTCGCGTCATTGAAACAGACTTTGCTTCGTTCATCCGACCGCAAAAAGTTCTGAGCTTCAGGAGTAGGACTCCGTGACGCAAAGGGGAGTAGTACTCCACGAGAAGAAGAGACGCGAAGAAAAGAAGCGCTAAGAGAAAAGAGCTGGGAAAAGCCAGATTTGTTTTAAAGAGTTCCAGAGATGAAACGTACATACCAACCGAGTAACAAAAGCCGCCACTCAACTCACGGATTCCGTACACGTATGAAGACTCGTGGTGGACGCGCCGTACTGAACTCAAGGCGAGCGAAGGGAAGACACCGACTTGCAGTATCAAGCCCGCGAAAAGGGCACTATAAGCCGTAGCCTCCTTCTGTGTGGCACAAGGTGTTTGTTAACAGCATTTATCTGTAGACCTCGTCAGTCTTCGTCTCACAACACCCCCATGGCGAATACCCCGAGGGAGGGCATACATGCGTTACGTTTTACCTGTAATCAGCCCCACTACCGCACAAGACACGCCTGCTTCTCCTGGCAAACTCTCTAATAGGGGATATGACCCCTCCTACCGAACCCTTGCCATCATTACTTTCGACGTATTACTCACGTTCTCGGAAGTGGAGATGAGGTGCTCATGACACCCCAATTTACACTTCCACGACAGGCTCGAATTCCTTCAAGAAGGGAGATTACCTACGTCCAGAAGGCCGGAAGAAAAATTCATACAAAGCACTTCATCATATGCTATCAGACGACCCCCTCGCCGACATCTCGCATTGCAGTAACCGTGAGCAAGAAAGTTGATAAGCGTGCGGTGCATAGAAATCGGATTAAGAGGCTCCTGAAAGAAACATTTCGCCTCTTTCAAGGAAACCTCAATGAACCCCTTGATGTTGTAATCATTGCAAGGAAAAATGCTCTTGAGTGCTCTTTCGACGACTGTGCGACGGAAATCGCATCCGCCCTTCATCAGAAAAAGCTTTTACGAGAAACTTCAGAGGTAGTGCCCAATAGGCCAGAAGCATGATACGAAAACACCTACTGCAGCATGCCGTGATAAGACTCATTCGGTGTTATCAAGTGCTCATATCCCCGCTCCTTGGAGAACGGTGTCGATTTCATCCCTCTTGTTCAAAATATGCTATCGAAGCAATCGCAAAGAGAGGCGTGCTCCGAGGAGCACTGCTCACCACATCACGGCTACTCCGATGTCATCCCTTCTCTCAAGGAGGATTAGATCCAGTGCCAGAGAAGAAAACCTCAACCTGTAGTGGATGTCGTCATAGTTCTATTGACCACCTCAATGGAAGCGCATCAACCACCCACTAAAAAGAGACTCATTAAAAAGAAAATACATTCAAAATACATCAAGGAACTATGAAACACATGAATAAGAGCTCAAATCCTTTCGGTGACAATAGAACAGCCCTCGCATTCTTCTTATCGCTCATCGTTATCATCAGCTACGTACAGATATTTATTGAACCGGGCTCTGACTCTCAAAACAGATCGACCCCCATATCACGCACGACTAACGGCATCTTACCATCTGAGATGAGTGTAGTTGGCGGACCTCTTGCAAACAACAACGAGACAGGTCCTGTACAGGTAGCGACAGAGAAGCAAATACCGACCCCTCTTCAAGCGTCCGCTCAACCCGTCATCCCGACAAGTACTGCTCTTACCGCGGAGCAGCAAGAGCAACTCAGACAAGAGGAGGCGATGAAATATCTCGCGATGTTGAATGATGCTCCTACGCTTGAGATAAAAACATCGCTCTATACAACCGAGATATCACAGCTCGGCGCACAGATGCTGACATTCGAACTCGAACAATACTCTAAAAGCCTTGGCTCTGAAGAACGATTTAACGTCATCGGTCGCCACGTACGTACTCCGCTTCCATTTCGAGTTGAACTGCTTGGTGGCAGCGATGCTCGAATACGGTTCTCAGAGCCTGTTCTCAGTGGCCGGAGCCAGGGCGCACAGATAACAACAACAGAAGATGGAACTCGTGTCATAGAGCTATCTGATGGAGAAGAGGCGTTTGCCACCTATCAAGTAGAGCTTAAAGAAGGGGGTACCTATACGAAAACCTTCCGCTTTGTTGGCGGTAGATTCATTGTCGATGTAAAGGCATCGCTCTCGGCTCCCTCAGTTGGCTCTCTACCTCTGAAGCTTTCATGGTCGACATTCATACCGGAAGAGCTCGTAAGCTCTCGGTACGATCCCATCAACTTCTCCTTTCTCACCACAAACGACAAAGTTGAACACGAACAGGTGACATCACTACAAGATGAGGCTGGCCGTCCAGTTGGAAACAAGGAAATCTCTGATGCTCGGTGGGGTGCTCTTGGTGATAAGTACTTCATGGCCGCTCTCGTGGCGAAAGGAAGCGCTCAATCGATGACAGCAAGTCGAGCCGGGAATAGCTATTCACTCTCCGTACAGGGGACCCCGCAAGAGGTGGAGGCACAAGTCTACCTTGGACCGAAGAACTACTCTCAATTGAAAAACATGGACTTCAAGGAGCTCCATCGAAGTGTCAACTTGGGATTTTTCTCATTCCTAGCCATTCCGCTCTTGAGCGTTATTAACGTCTTCTATGCCCTCATTGGGAACTACGGTCTTGCCATCATTGCACTCACCCTCGCTATTAAATTCCTCTTTCTGCCACTCTCTCAGGTGAGCTTAAAAT
This sequence comes from Bdellovibrionota bacterium, assembly GCA_049451755.1. Taxonomy (GTDB): domain Bacteria; phylum Bdellovibrionota_C; class UBA2361; order UBA2361; family RFPC01; genus RFPC01. The sequence continues at coordinate 8,221 of JBMTVV010000018.1, read as the reverse complement.
CGATGAAGGCGATGCAAGAGATTCAGCCCGAGATAAAGGCACTCCGAGAACGCATCAAGGATGCAAACCAGTTGAACCAAGAGATGTTTGCTCTCTATAAGCGAAAAGGCGTTAACCCAATGGGTGGCTGTCTGCCAATGCTCATTCAGATTCCGGTTTTCCTGGGACTCTATAATGCCCTGCTCAACGCAACAGAGCTTCGGCATGCACCATTTGCTCTCTGGATTACAGACCTCTCCGCACCGGAAGCCCTCATGATTTTCGGCATTCCAGTGCCTATCATGATCATCTTGATGGGAATCAGCATGTTCTTACAACAGTGGCTCATGCCCTCAAATATGGATGAGCAACAGAGAAAAATCATGCTCCTTATGCCCGTGGTCTTCACAGGCATGTTCATCATCTTCCCGTTTCCATCAGGGCTTGTGCTGTACTGGCTGGTAAACAACCTCATTTCAATTGTTCAACAGGTGTACCTGCGGACAGAGAAGAATGTTGGCCCAGTGATAGCTACTTCAGTAGCCAGTATTGGAATTTTTCTTGTGGCGTACCTTCTTACGGAGATTTCGTAGTACGAAAGCACAGGCTCTTGAGGTATGGAGCTCATTGCTCGTATTATCAATGGGTTATATAAGCTGCTTTTGCCAAAGGCATATATTCTCCGTGCAGGGAAAATGAAGGTGATAAAAAAATCGTAGGCTACCTGAAGCAGTTCCTCCATCATCCCTGACTGATATACAGGACGTGCTATACAACGAACACTCAAGTAACAGGGGACACCATGACTTTTGCAGATACCAAGGATAATAATTTTTTTGAAAAGTTTGGACTTCAGGTCGCAACCGGTGAAGTCGAGATAGGCCAGACCTATCCGATCTACGGAATGATAACCAAGCTTCTCTCTGATGAACCAGGTAACGTTATTGTAGAGCTTAATTTTTCTATCAAGGCACACATGACAATTCCTGATGAACAGAAAGTAAACATCCTCAAAGAACGTGCATTTGAACCAGGAATATTCGTTTCAACAGTGAAAGCGAAAGAGGATGTCATCGAAGTAGACTGCACTACCGTTGTCTTTGGAAAGCGCCAAGAGTTTCAAGCATAGTCTGAGCTCTTCTTTACTGCCTACCTATACCTACAAGTTTCTATTCGTCCCTGACATAACAAAGGCCCGCTCACCGTAGCGGGCTTTTTCTATCTGTGACAGCACTCAAAACTTTGCCTCCTATTTATTAGCTCCACCCTGGCGAGATATGAATCTAGATTACCCTTCACCCTCAGGAAGGCACATGTGCCCGAACGGGAATTGCGGTTTCCCCTCAGGGGAAAACCGTGTCTATAATATCACTCTCTCAGGGGAATGTACGGAAATGGCCTTGGTCATAAGATCGCAGCGAGCCCGAATGGCACATAAAAAGGTGGGAATAGCTTCTGAGACAATATCGTAGATTTGGACCGGGAATGAAGAAGATATGACGAAACAGGTCAATGCATGGAAAGAGACTCTCTCTTTCATAAAAACAATCCTCATACTCCTTGCACTCGCTCTCATCATTAGAGGCACACTCATTGAAGCTTTTAAAATCCCATCGGGTTCTATGATTCCAACCCTTCGGATCGGAGACCATATTCTCGTGAGCAAACTGAGCTACGGACTACGAGCTCCATTCGTCGACAAGATTCTCTTCCAATATGCAAGCCCCAAACGGGGAGATATCGTTGTGTTCACAAGAGTCGATGAGCCAGATACCGAGGAGAACGAGTCGAAGGATAATATCATTAAAAGAGTGATTGGAATTCCCGGCGATGAGATTGAAGTCGAGCGGAATAAGCTCTTCGTCAATAAAGTACTTCAAGATGAATCGTATGCTCGGTGGGAGAATGGCGGGGATCCAATTGGAAACTTCGGACCAGTAACCGTACCTGACGGGCATGTGCTCGTGCTTGGAGATAATCGCGACCACTCTCGGGATTCCCGCTTCTGGGCAAGCCCATTCCTACCACAAGAACGGCTAAAAGGCCGTGCTCTCATCGTATACTGGTCTTGGGATAATCTGGGGCGGATAGGTACCGTCTTAAAGTAAGATTTTTGCTGGAGAACATATATGCCTAGTGCGGAGTCAATTCTCACATCACTTCCCAAGGAGGGTTTTTTCACTTTTCCTCAGCTACCACCTCTCTTTGTCGCACAGGGTTCGCATACACTCCGCTACTTGCAAGCTCGTACAACGCAAGATTTTCGTACTCTACAACCAGGTGAGAGTCGGCAGGCAGCATGTCTCGATTCACAGGGAAAAATACAAGCGCTCATTACTGTTCAGTGCCTTCAACGAGAACAGGAATATCTTCTTATTGGAGATGGTGGCGATTCAGAAGATGCAGCTCAAGCAATCCTTCAATTTCGAGTTACGGAACAAATCGCGCTCGAACCGGTTCCAGTAGAGACGACTGTACATATTTTTGGAGTTTCAAGAGAGCAATTAGCTGCGCTTAAAGAGCAGTTCGGTATTACCTATGCAACCCCTTCGATGAGAACTCCCTATACTGGCTGGGATCTCCTCCTCACAGAGTCAAACTCAGATAGCGTGCTCGCGGTACTTCATGAGCACTACGAAGAAGTATCGGAAGAGACCTGGAAGGCGATGAGAATAACAGCTCGACGATTTCACTTCCCAGACGAAATTCAACCTGGAAAAACATTTCTTGAGTCAGGACTTACCTCTGCCTACGCTGTCGGAAAGGGGTGCTATCCAGGGCAAGAAGTTGTCGAACGAGTTCTCTCAAGAGGAAAATCTCCCTCGCTACTCCTTTCCTACTTCGTAAAGGGCACTAGGGTAGAAAAGGGAGTCTCTGTTTTTGAGACACCTGGGAATAAAAACTCCGAAGATGAGCGGTCACTAGGACAGATAATCAGCATGGGAGCCGTTCCTCATCAAGGGGGACACTGCGTTGCGGTACGAATTCGAAATACCCAAGATACTCCCCCAGATACCCTGTACCTCACTGACGGCACTCCACTTGAGCTGATCTCATCGTAATGCTCGTGGGCCTCGTATGCTCGTAGAGCTGCCCCATGAGAGAAGCCCCTAGGGCTGCCCTAGGCCTATTCATCAAAGGCTTCATCCATAGGATGGTTTCGAAAAATGTGTGTATAATTCAGGTATGAGTAAAAACCGGGAAGAGTCACCTCTCGCACCACTACACTCCATTGCGGCGCTTGCAACCGCTCCAGCACCAGCAGGTGTAGCCGTGATTCGAGTCAGCGGCGGACAGACAACGAGTGCCATTGAGGCGCTCTTTCGTGCCCGCACCTCTCCAATAGAGCACCCACGGGAGATGTGTTTCGGGTCTATCCTCAATCATAAAAATGGCGACGTTATTGATCACGGGTTGTGCGTTTACATGCCCGGACCCAGGAGCTTCACAGGAGAAGATGTTGCCGAATTCCATACACATGGGAGTCCCCTTATCGCCAAACGTGTCCTGCAGTCACTCTTTGCTTTTGGCATAACACCTGCCGAACCGGGCGAGTTTACGAAACGCGCTTTTTTAAATGGAAAGATCGACCTAGTACAAGCAGAAGCAATCGGAGAGCTCATCACTGCAACCAGCGAGTCAGCTTTACGCATCGCGAGTGACAACCTGTCGGGAAAACTGAGTCGATTTATCGACAGTATCGCGGAGCCACTTCGAGACCTACTCGCGGAGGTGCAGGCTTCTCTCGACTTTCCAGAAGAGGATATCTCTCCGTCACAGATTTCTGAGATGGACGAGTCACTTATTCGAGTAAAGAGTGACCTTCAGCAACTGCTCGAGAGCTTTGCGATTGGGAAGCGAATGCGAGAGGGATACAAGGTCCTCCTCTGCGGACCACCGAATGCTGGCAAATCGAGCCTACTCAATGCTCTGCTCGGACGACCCCGAGCACTCGTCAGTGACATCTCTGGAACGACTCGTGACTTCATCGAAGAGGAGTGTGTTCTTGGTAATCATCGCTTTGTTATCTGTGACTCTGCTGGCATCACTGAAACCGATGATGTCGTTGAAAAGCTCGGAATTGAGCTCTCACTTGAGAAGCTTAAATGGGCAGATCTCGTCCTGCTTATTATTGATGCCGGCGCTGAATACCCAGATATCGATGCGCTTACTCATCTTATTGGAAAAGATGCAGAGAATATCTGGATGATAACAAACAAAGTAGATGTGAATAAGAGTGCGATTGGTAAGTACTACTGTGATGGTAATACCTGCAGACAGAACTTCTACCTCTCCGCTAAAACTGGCGATGGTCTTGACTCACTTCGCTCAGCGCTCATTGAAGAAGTCGAAGGTTCCCGTCAGAACTTTTCCGAATCAAACTCGATTCTCACCCAAGCACGGCAGGCACATCTCATCGAACGTGCAATTATGCACCTTCACGCTGCTGCTGAGACCCTCACGAATGGAGCCGGTTTGGAATTTGTTAGCGAAGAAATCCGACTGACACTGTTACAACTAGAGGAAATTGTCGGACGAACCTTCACAGAAGATGTTCTCGGCAGAATCTTCTCAAAGTTCTGCATTGGGAAATAATACCTGAAGCGATAGCAATACCGCGCCTATGGCAACTCTCCTTCCCCACTACCGCTGCCACCCCGAGCTTCGCGAGCCGTTGACCGTAAGAATTGATAACATCGAAGGAGAAACTGTACTCGTTCTTGAGTGCCCACTTGGAATTTCACCACGTCCCCTCTGCCTTAACCCAATAATTCTTCCTATCCTCCGGTTATGTACTGGGGAGTATTCAGTTTCCACTATCCAAGAAAAACTCGCATCGCATGGGTGCACGATAGAGCTCATTCATCAACTCACAACTCTCCTTGACGACCACCTATTTCTCAAGAGCCCCCGTTTTGAGCACGCCCAACAAGAAGTAAAAAATGCATTCCTACGAGAACCTATCCGACAACCGGCTCTGGCTGGACTGACCTATCCGAAAGACTCATACCAACTTGAGACCGAAGTCCGCACCTATCTTGAAATAGAAACCCTCTCCCAAGACATATCTCCCCTCTCATCGCTCCCTCTTCGATGTCTCGTTACGCCACATATTGATTATCGTAGAGGTGGCTCATGTTACGGAAAAGCTTTTCGAACTCTTTTAACTGTTCAGCCTGAAATTATTTTCTTGCTCGGTACGTCACATCAGTGGAGCGAGAGTCTCTTTCTCTTAACGAAGAAGCATTTTCAAACTCCACTCGGAGTCGTGAACACGGATCACCGAATTGTTGATGCAATTGCTCATCACTACGGCCAGAGGCGATCATTTCAAGATGAATTTCTTCACAAGCGAGAGCACTCTCTCGAACTCCAGCTGCCTTTTATTCAATACCTTGCGCCCAACGCGCGCATCGTTCCTATTCTCGTCGGTAGTTTCCATAAAATGATTACGAGTGGAAGATATCCTCACGAGTTCGAGGACTATACTACATTCGTTGACAGTCTTGCTCATGTTATCGAAGCTGAAGAGCTTACTTTTAATAATCGATGCCTGTTTATAGCGGGAGTTGATATGGCACATATCGGCTCACACTTCGGCGATGAGAGAGAACTCAGCGATGAATGGATGAACGAAGTCCACGGCAAGGACGTGGAGTATCTAACAGCAGTTCGAGAGCTTGACTCATATAGGATCTTTGACCACATAGCGGTAGACCATGACGCTCGACGCATCTGTGGATTTCCCACTATGATTACCCTCGCTGACCTTTTTACTCGCTTACAACTCCCTCTACAGGCACACGAAGTCGACTATCAACAAGCGGTTAACCAGGAGCATGGATGTGCCGTTACATTTGGCAGCATTGCCTACTATAGCTCATCTCTCATCACTTCTTAATGAAAAACAAATGATGAGGGACGTCAATGTAGTTGAACACGCCACTCATATACCGTAGACTTCTGCAAATGAATAATCCTATTGCACCCTTAAGCACATATCAGAAAGAGTTCATCGACTTTCTTGTTGAGACAGAAGTCCTTACCTTCGGAGACTTTGTTACAAAGTCCGGACGTAAGACTCCTTACTTTGTCAATACAGGACGATTTCATCACGGCTCACATATTTCCCGACTCGGACAGTTCTATGCTGCTCATATCAAAAAAATTGGTCTCTCTGATGTACAGACCGTCTTCGGTCCTGCCTACAAAGGCATTCCTCTATGCGTGACGACAGCACTCTCGATGTATGAGCGATATCAGTTAGACGTAGGCTTTTGTTTTAATCGGAAAGAGGAAAAAACCCATGGAGATCGCGGTAACTATGTTGGCGCGCCCCTTCGATCCGGTGACCCCGTACTGATTATCGAAGATGTCATTACAGCAGGCATCACCCTGCGGGCGACCCTCAAACAGCTGAAAGAAGACACTCAGGTAGATGTTCGTGGAGTCATCATTGCAGTCGATCGATGTGAGCGTGGAGAAACAGACCGCTCTGCAGCTGAAGAGATTGAAAAAGATCTGGGGACACCAATTTATCCCCTCGTAACGATTCATGAGATAATCGAGTATCTCTCTCAGCCAAATACGAGTGGGTTTACCCTCTCGCAAGATTCAATACAGAGAATGCAGCAGTACCTCTCTGAGTATGGAGCATAAAAAGAATGATTGAAGGGCCCAAGAGAGCCTCTTTGGAATGGCAACATTCAAGCCTGCTACTCTATCTACTCATTTCAGTCCTCATCACCCTACCAACTCATCTCTTGGCAGCGCCTGAGCTCATCGACGATCAGTTCACCCATGAGCAGCAGTTGGTATTTGAAGAGGTACAGGGAAACATCCTCAGCCCGTACTGTCCCGGAAGGCTTCTAAAAGATTGCCCAAGCTCAGCAGCTCGTGACTTAAAACTCAATATCAAGAAACAAATTCTCACGGGGAAAACCTCAGAAGAAATCCTTCATGCGCTCCTTGATGAGTATGGAGAAGAAATGCGAGCAGCACCGAAGGCTCAGGGAATAGGACTACTTGCTTGGGTCGTACCAGGGCTTTTCCTCATACTAGGACTCGGAATCATCCTCCTATGGATAATTCAGCAAACAAAAAAGCCACGGGATTAAGCATCACACTCGTGAGTGCTTGGTTTCTGCTCGGCGAATAAGGCAAGCCCCACTAAGAGAATCCACACAAGCTCCGCCATCAGTAAGTGCAGTAGGCGAGCTGGAAGAGGTGAGAGCAGTAGCAGGGTACAAAGCCCAATGATGGCAGTAGTTCCAGATAAGGCGACTAATGCACCAGCGCCTAAAGGTCTCCCAAAAGGCACTCTCACACTCTGATACGGACTCCAGAAAAAAGCTAACGAGAAGAAAAAGAGAATTCCGAATAAGGGATGAATAATTCGCAATCGAACAAACAGAGGGCTCTCTGAAGAAAAGTCTTTTACAATGCCCCCTGCAAGCTCCGAGGAAGGATAGAGGGTGTTACTTAAAGAAGCGATTGATCCAAAAATGGCGATAGTAATGAAGAGAAGTAGAGGTAAAGCGTAGCGTAATCGAGGAAGAGTTTTGCATCTCCAATCCGGAAACTTCGACTGAAAGAACATTCCCACAAGAAAATACAGGAGAAATAGCGTATTGATGAGATGTCCAACAAGCCAATAGAGTCGTTCGAGAGATGTATTCTCAGCAACCATGCCGCGGAGGACAAGACCAGCACCAATGAGGGCCTCAGTCACGGTAAAAAAAAGAACTCCGAGCGCAAAGAAATGGAGCGTTGTCCTCTCTTTGATTCGTTGGAATACGAAGACAACAATTGCCAGCACACCAAGCCCATACAACCCGGAGGTAAGCCGGTGCACGTACTCAATCCAGATGGCACTTCCTCCAAGAAGTGGCACGACGGACCCGTGACACAGTGGCCACGACTCGCCACATCCATCACCAGAATGAGAAAATCGAACGAAGGCTCCCCATAAAATCACCACAATACAGAGGCAGAGCAGCGCAAAGGCACCTATCGAGACTTGTCGATATCGCGTTTGTAATGTGGTCATGCTCTTACTACTTCAAGGAGCATCTCATGGAGAACGCTATTTTCGGTGAGCTCGGTGTGAAATGCCGAACAAAAGATATGTCGCTCTCGAACGAGGACAGCATCATCACCATGACGCGATAAGACAGAGACTGACTCTGAGAGGGGAATAAGTTTTGGGGCACGAATAAAATCAACAAGTACAGGACTTGCG
>JBMTVV010000017.1:0-13482 GCA_049451755.1 Bdellovibrionota bacterium | reverse complement strand
CAGTGACGGTGCAACAACTTGTTCTTTGCGATCACACTCCGGTTGCGGAAAAGAAATGGTTCGGAGGTCAATCAATGCGCGTTCTACCGCACCGTGAAATATTGGATGCGCCGTTTCTCTCGGTGTGAGTAGTACAATATTACTTGGAAGTTCTGGGGGCTCAAATCGAATGAAAGGCTCATAGCTGTGGTGAGTCCTCAGCCCCAGCGGCTCACTCTCGCCGAGCATCTGAGGAATGAATTCGGAGCAAACAACCGTGCCAAGGCCAACGGAGGCATGTTCAAGAATTCTTTTTTCAATAAGGCGAGTCTTTAATTCTGGAAGCTGTTGATGTGAATCTTGCGAGAAAGACCCTTCATGCAGGTTCTTCCAAAAACGACCGAGCGGCGTATCTCGGGATGCCCAATCTCTATCTCCTGCTTCACGATCGACCATGCCGAATGTTGCTCTCCCTCTCTGAAAATTCCCTCTGTTGCCAATGTGTAATGAGCGCAAATCATCCTAAGAAGTCGATAGAAACTCAAGAAAGTGAAACGAGGTTTTCTTGAGAGCCTAACTAGCTGTTAATAATGGATGTATACGGTTTTTGAAGCGATTCTTACACCGAGGAACTCTACTCCACATATCATCAGAAGAAGAACGAGGTTCTCAGGTAGGCACTCCTTGTAGGACGCACATAACGAGTCTCCCCTTCATCAAACCAAACTCCCCTGCCCCCAAATTCACTCCCCCTGCCCCCTGTTGGAATATTAACCCCGAGGGTAAGTGTCGCATCTTGTAGGAAATCATACTGCAGTTGGGCTTGGTGAAACGCTGAGCCGTCTTGAAGAGCGTAAATTTCTGTGAGCAAGAGCTGAAGCAGTGGATGGAGCTCTACTCGAACTCCAGCAGACAAGAACTCCGTACCAGTGACGTAGACATCTCCTGCCAAAAATCGTTGGAGAGTTTCTTCTGGCATTTCAGAGTAGAAGTCTTGTTCAGAACCAAAACCGTTATGGTAGTACTCTATGAATCCATACGTATTGTGTTCCCAAAGAGTCCAAGAGGTATCACAGTTGAAAAGAAACGTCTCCTTCCACTCTCCATTCGCCGTCCGAGTAGCAAGAATGTCGAATCGAACCACAGAATCTGAAATAGAAGTCGAAGAGCCGAGTCCATAGTTCCATTCCCCGCGATGCCATGCGCTGAGACCCTGCACATTCGTGCCGAATTGCGGTAGGTTGTAATGTAAAATAGCTCCATAAGAACCAGCATCAAAGGTTACATCGCCGCTCTCTCTTCGGGGCACGGTAACCACCTCAAGTGAAACGCCGTCATCAAGAATAGACTCTAGATAGAGTAGGTCTTCTCCTGTTTTGTAATCACGATCAATTTCGACTGGGGAGAAGGGAGCAAAAAGATCTATTGCCTGAAATACAAGACCATTCCCAACAGTGTATGCCTGACGCCCTGCACGGAGTACGAACTGCTCACCAGAATATTCGAGGTAGGCTCTGTCGATTCGTTGAATGGAGATGAGTTTTGACTCCTCAATCGAATAGCTCGAGAGATCAAAGAGGCGTGATTCATCACTGAGAAAGTTGATGGGAACAATTCCTGGAAGATTCGTAGCCGAGTTTATGCCGGCGTTTCGGGTTTTTCCTGATATCGTAAAGCTCTCTCCTTGTAAAACAAAGCGAAATTGCTCCTGTCGAACCTCTCCATTGAGTCGAATGTCAATGAGCTCCGATGAGCGAGATAGTGAACTTCTCCAGATATCATCGGAACGACTTTCTTCAACAGTGGGCTGAAACTTTATATGTCCATTAAGATTCAGAGACAGTTCGTCGGCAGCACACTCTATGCCGATTACTAGCAGAACAGAGATGAGTAGGCATCGTCCCTTAGCGTTCAAGACGTTGATCATCTTCAACTCTCCCATCACATAGTCGAATTAATCGGCGGGCTCGCTCCATGACCCGCTCGTCATGTGTGGAAAATAGAAAAGTGACTCCTTGACTTGAGTTAAGCTCTTCCATGAGAGTCAATAACTCACTGGCAGTTTGCGAATCGAGATTTGCAGTTGGTTCATCAGCAAGGATAATATCCGGCTCTGATACAATCGCACGAGCAACAGCAACTCGTTGCTGCTGTCCGCCTGACATGGCTCCTGGTCGGCGGTCTATAAGCTTTCCAAGCCCAACTCTCTCAAGTATGTCTATGGCTCGTTCTCGACGAATGTTCCTCGGAACTCCTTGAAGCTGCATCGTAAATTCTACGTTTTCCCTAGCACTGAGCACTGGAATGAGGTTAAACGACTGGAAAATAAACCCAATATGCTCAAGGCGAAACTCTGCGCGCTCACCCTGGGACAGATGGTCAATCTCAATCTCCCCTACGCGCACATGGCCAGAGGTTGGCAAGTCGAGTCCGCCTATGATGTTGAGGAGTGTAGTTTTTCCTGAACCAGATGGTCCATATAGTGTTGTGAACTCACCACTTGAGAAATGAAGCGACACATCTGAAAGAGCTCGTACTTCATACTCTCCCTGTTGGTAGAGACGCGAGACGTGGCGTAAGTCAATTTCTTTCGTCATAGTGATTCCCAAGAGTATTGTCGGATTTATCAGCGATTGTCTCCATTTCCTAAAGCTTCTTAAGTGCAATATCAGGTCGAATGCGTGCTGCAAGCCAGGCCGGATACACGCATCCGAGTGTTCCTAGGCCAGTCAACAAACCAAGAATTGTGAATGCATCACGCGCATAGATGATCGGATGAATTCGATCACCGATCCCGACAATTGATGTTCCTTCAGCAAACTGAGCAACATTAATTCCCCCTTCCATGTATCCATAGAGAGTAATAATTCCTAAAAGTAATCCGATGAGCCCACCGAGTAGTAGTAGAAAGAAAGCCTGAAGAATCGTCTCACCTATGATCCATCGATGGTTCATGCCAAGCGAGTTCATAATTGCGATTTCTCTTACTCGCTCAAAAATACTCATGAGCAGCGCATTAATGGTGCCGAAGCTTACTGAGATAACGACAATAAAAAACCATATGATGAGAAATCCGCTTTGAAGCTTGGTCATCGATACAACGAGTGGTTGGAGTTCCTCCCAGCTCTTCACTTCAGCCTCGGGGAAGAGTCTGTGAAGCTCTTGGATTACCGAAGGGATGAGAGATTCATTCTGAAGAACGAGTGATATTTCATGGTACTCATGCTTGGGGGTGCCTAAGAGCGCTCGAAGTGACTCTATGCCCGTAAAGGCAAACTGCTTCTCTGTATTTCTGACTTCTGCTCGATAGGTACCAACGACGCGAAACCCTCTTGAGGCGATTTCTCCTTCCAAATCCTGGGTGAGAATCACGAGTCTTCTCTGAAGATCACTCTTGAGGGATGGAAGAATACTTTCCCCCAAAACGATACCAGTGTCTTCCGGCTCAAGAAGTACCCTGCCATTACTAGCGGGGGAGCCTGCAAGTGTGGTCTCTCTCTCAATGGCTGGGTATATTCCGACAAGGCTGACCGGTGCTGCCTCCCGTTCACTCTGTATGACTGAATTTACTCGCAAGCGGGGTAAGACTGCCCTCACCCCGTTCATAGCCGCTATGCGGTTAAGAATCTCTTGAGGCGCCGCCACCGTAAATTCTACTGACGGGTCATCGAAGAAGCGAGGGTGTTGAATTTTTATATGTCCGGTCAGGGTGTAAATACTATCATGAATAAGTTGTTGTGCCATGCCACGAGCGATTCCTGCCAGAATGAGAGTACTCCCCACTCCGAGCACAACTGAAGCAAGTGTGATGCTGGTGCGTCGTTTGTTTCGAAGCATGTTTCGAAGAGCGAGAGAGAGAATGATTCGGAATCGTGGGAAGATCTTCGTCATAGAGCGCTTCCAAGAGCCTCGACGGGCTCTAATCGTCGTAGTCTAAGTGAGAATGGAATCACAAGGAGAAGAGTTACTGCAATGACAACAATAGGACCAACCATCAGGTAAGAAAGTGAGAGTTCCGGATAGAGTGTTACTGGAAGATTCCAAAGCTTATTAATCTCTTCAGAGCCAGGTATCCTTAGTCCATTCTGATGGAAGTAGAGAATGACTCCACCTCCAATGAGAACTCCTGGTATAATTCCTATCGTAATAAGTCCGATTGCCTCGAGGAGAGTCAGTAGAACAATTTTATCTCCTTTCATTCCGAGAGAAAGAAGGAGCCCGAATTCTCGCTTTCGCTCAAGGAGAGACATAAGAAACGTATTGAGCACACCAAATGCCACTATTACGATAAGAGAGAGAAAGAAAAGCCAGCCAGATATGAGATCAAGCTCTATAGATTCACGGAGTCCCGGATTGAGATCTTCCCACGAAAGAATTTCTAGTTCTCGATAGGCCGCACTCTGTAGCCACCCATCTAGTTCACGTTGATCTTCGGTGAGGTGATTGAATTGCTCTCCTTGAACTACGATGCGGTGTGCCTGATCAGGGAGGGTGAAGTTCTCTTGCAGAGTAGCAAGTGGAATCTGAATAAGATTCCCATCCAATAAAGGGGAGCCGCTCTCAAACACGCCGACAATCTGGAGGATAGTGGCAGCCATAGATCCATCGGCGCCCTGTCCGAGTACCGTGAGTTCATCGCCGATAGTGATGCGTAATTTTCGAGCGAGTGTCTCTCCGATTACTGCTACATTTTGGTCGTCATGGTTGAGGTATCGCCCCTTGCGAATAGTTCCAGTAAGAGTTGAGAGTTTTGGCTCGCGTTCTGCTTCGACGCCCGTAATTTGTACTCCAGAGGACTTCTCCGTACTTGAAACAAGAGCGAATACCTCTGCGCGAACCCCTGCCTCTCCAATTCCTCTCACTCTCTCAAGAAGATCGTTTCTTACTTGTTCGGGACGCAGGATAGTGAGATATGACTGTGGATTCTCTTGATATCCACGCCGTTGCACTTGGAATGCTCCTTGGTATATCGAGGTAGCAGCTCTGATAGCGGCCGCGTATGAGCTCTGCTGTAGTGAAACCATGAATGCGAGAATGGCGCAAGTAAACATAATGGCACCAGCAGTAAGAATGGTGCGACGTGGGTTACGCCAGATATTTCTCCACGCAGTTATAAATAGCATCTACTCCCCTTCACATGTGTAACAGAAAAGCACCTCTTCCTCATCAGGAGACAGAACTCCTCAGTTTTTCTTACCTTAAAAGAGCCTCGGATTCTTAAGATACGAAAGAGTAAAGAGATTCTGCGGAAGTTCCACATTGAACTTCACTGAGTGATGAGTGATTTCAGTCCATTCTCCCTCACGCTCAACAGGAGTCATTTTCATAGTTTCGGGGAAAATCTTTCCGTTAAACATCGTGATGGAGAGTGTCTCAAGCCTTTTTACCAAGTGCCCTTTCTGATCATAGAACTCATGAGAAAGTAAAACATGATCATCTCTTATTTTTAGAATCTCCTTCCCCCATACGATTGGCGAGTCTTCGCGCGGAATCGCCTCTACAACAAAGACCTTGTGGCCGTCAGACTCTTCTGCTGAAAGAAAGTGATGAGAGTAGTATTGCAGTATATCGTCATCTCTTGCCAAATCATTATACGAGAAGTCAGACCCCATCCAGCTCTGAGACATCATGCTACTCGGAATCTTAATGGCACGATTAATTTTCGGAGAGAAACTCCAGATAGTGGCGTTGTCTTTGAGAGACGCCGAGCCAGCATCTTTGGCGGGCTCAAGGAATTTTATGAGCGAGCGATCTATGCCTTCGGTCCAACTCTTCATTTTCATGGTTCGCTCCCAATTCGGACGATGACCGACCATAGTTGCGACGGCGATAGAACTGTCAGACCGCCAGTATTCAACAGCGGATTGCACCACTTGGGTCGCTATCGGTGGCGGTTCTGCGCCGTCTCCCGTTAATGGAGCCCAGAGAAGAAGAATAAGAAGAAAGGGTTTGATATACGAATCCATCTCGGTATCGTCCTCTCAACGGAGCTTGGTGTAAAGTACTGATGTCATATACCTTTATCTTGGATTCTAGTTCTAAGTGTTCTCGGAGGTATTCGCTTAGGAGGGAAATTCTGTTTATACTCTGGGCGTTTGATGTGAGTGGTTCTTATTCCCCTGTTAGAAAATGGTCTCTTTCTCATTACAACGTGTCATAAAGGCACTCAAAACGAATCTGTCTGCCGTTGCCTCCCTGTTTACAAGAAGTAAGGCCGAAGAACAGCCCAGGAGTCTCGAGTCCTTTCTCACTGAGAGCGCCAAGCTTTTCGGTGAGATTGCTAGAATTGATGGCGAGATTAATAGAGCTGAGACCGAAGAGTTTCTCAGCCGTTTTTCTGACTCTTTCCCAGAAGCGAAGACTGAAATGACTGAGCTACTGCGAACTTTCAAGGAAGAGAGTTTGGTCGGAAGAAATCTACAAGAGCGGGTCTCAACGTTTTACTGGAGTCACTCTTACCGAAAATCAGATATGCCTAAGCTCTTAGAGATAGCATTAGAGATCGTAATAGCCGATGGTGCGAAGAATGCTGCAGAAGAACACATGCTGGAGCTCGTTGCCCGAACGATTGGGGTTCACCTAAAAGATTTTCGAAAATTAGAAAGCGAGGTGCTACGCCGATACTACGTAAAAAAAGGCTACACGACGTATGATCACTCCGATACTAGCGATAGGCGCGGGAAAGTGAGGAGGGAGACGAGTGAACGAAATCACCGCTCTGAAAGGGCGCTTCGGTCGTTATCTCGAAATCAACACTTAAAAGTGCTCGGATTGAGCTCAGGCGCCACTCAGGTTGAAATTAAAGCTGCCTATCGCAGACTTGTGAAGGAAAGCCATCCAGATGTTAATCGAGACAGTGGTGAGAGGAATATTGCTCGATTTCGTGAAATTCAGTCTGCCTACGAATCGCTGAAGCGCACATCTTCCTTTAGATAAGAGTCGTGCAATGTTCTTGATTTTTGGGAGGCTAAACTTTGAGTCTTTCGATGAAATATTTCGCACTGTAACTGCTACTTTGTCATAGAGCCATTGAGCTTTGGCATGCAGCGCTTTGGCATGCAGCGCTTTGGCATGCAGGGATTTTCCAGGCAACGTTTTTCAAGGTAACTTAATAAGCAATAAAGCCCGGAGCCTTAATCCCAAACTCTCTCTCGAATATGATATTTGGGTCGAAACCTTCCCTGTGGATTCTCACCGTATGGTCTGATATCGAGACCTCGAGTTCTCTTGCGTGATGTGCTGCTTTGTCTGTTGAGACTTCAAAGATGCGAGGCAGAGATTCAGCCCCCATAAACATCGTTAAACGTGCTATGTGTGTCGATATCTGTTCTTTGATACTTCGTCCGTATGAGAGTCGATCCTCCGAGAGCACGAGAATTGGCTCTCCCAATACTGAAAAGAATGATCGGATTCGACACTCAGAAGGCACGCCACCAACTCCGTGGCCACTCTCACTCCCGAGAAACCGAAAACGCATATCATGTTGTAGCTCACCGGGCGTGATACTTGGTGTTGATGTTACTTCACCAGGGAACTCAATAAAGCCGAGGAATGGATAGGCTAACAAGTGACGTCGGGTTAGCTCATCTTTCTCAATCGTGTTAGCCACTTCGATACCAGATGAACGAGATGTCTCATCTCCACCTCTGATCCCTTTTTCGTAAACAAATTGCTCAATGCTAGAAATAAATGGAAGGGCAGTGCTTCCGTAGGCTCCAAGAGCCTTAACAGCTTTCTTTCGTAGTGTGTCATCTGCGCTGCACAGTGAGAGCGCTTTTCCAGCGGCAATACGTGCAAGCACTCGAGCGGATTCTGCTGTACCACTGATTGCAATGGCTTCGAGCGTCGCCTCCCCTAGCAGGGCGCTTGTTCGCTCTTCGCTTTTGAAGATATGGCGCGAAAATTTCTGACTTATTATTGGAACGTCCTGAAAGAGATCATTATCTGCCCTATGCAATGTTAGGAATGCCTTTGCCAAAAGCTCAGTAGTGTCTTTGCTGGCAGTTGCAGAAATAGTCTTTAGAAAGAAAGCTGTTAATTCTTCACCACTAAGCTTTGTGGTAGTAAGTTGCTTACACCAACTTTCTAATGTCTCGATATAAAGCGCTCTATGTTCGCGTCTCTCCGGTTCACCTCGGAGTATCAACTCCTCGAGATTGCGTAGGTTTTGAAGGCTATGTCTTTTATTCTCGAACATATTCCTATGGTATGGGTACGTGCGAATAACTGCGCTATGATACTCCAACCGTTGAGGATGAAGTATAGCGATCCGTTCCTGTATCTTTTCGTACCTGAAGTGGCAAATCAAATAGTTTCGTAAGCAGATCGGAGGAAAGAGTCTTGGCTTTCGCGCCTGAGCTAAGAATCTGCCCGTCTTTCAGTGCGATAATGTGGGAGATAAAGGGCATGAGCTCTTCAATATGGTGGGTAACATAGAGTATATTCAGTAAAGTTGATTCTCTTCTGAGTGTCTCAAGTTCTCTAAGAAGTTCTTCTCGAGCGCGTAAGTCAAGCCCTGTGCACGGCTCATCGAGGATTAGCAATGAGGGCTTTGCTATGAGAGCACGTGCTAGGAGGGCTCGTTTTTGCTCTCCGTAAGATAGGCTTCCGAATAAGCGATCTCGTACACTCGAAAGGTGAAAGCGTGCTATCAACTCCTCCACTTGCTCGCGTTCTTCCTTGTTCAGATCTTGAAAGAGACCAAAAGTGGCGGTTACACCTGAAGCTACAACTTCGAAAACACTCGCAGTCTGATGGAAGCGAAATTGGAGCTCCAAAGAGACCCAACCGATTAACCGTCGAAATTCTCTCAGATCGTTATCCCCAAATCGACTGCCAAGAACCTCAACCGAACCGGAGGTGGGCCATAGGTAGCCACTGATGATTTTAAGGAGTAGACTCTTCCCGCTGCCGTTTGGTCCTAGCACTGCCCAGCACTGATCTGACTCTATCTGCCAAGAGATATTCCTGAGCAACGGATTGCCATCACGTATGTAGGAAACTCCTTCCAATGAAAGGATGTGTCTCGTCATTGATCCTCTAGGGCTTTATCAAAGCCGATAGCCTGTCGAACCTTACTGCCAACTGTCTCAACCTGCCATGTTTCACACTGTTCAATCCACTTCGTTATCGTTGCGCATCGGTTCTCACGATACTCTTGCTCAATCCACTCATGTGCAAACTGACCAGTTTGAATTCGCTCTAGCTGCTCCCGCATCGAGTTCTTCACGTCTTCGTTAATGAGGCGTTCGCCCTGTATAATTTGCCCAAAGAGAGCTGTCGTAGAGATCTTCTTTGACATGCCCGCAATTCCATGGGTATGGATTAGGTCTGCTATGAGTTTGAGTTCATGTACACATTCAAAATATGCAATTTCAGGTGGATATCCGGCTTCGACGAGGACGTCGAACCCTGCCTTTACGAGATAACTTGCTCCCCCACATAAGACGTTTTGTTCACCAAAAAGGTCTGTCTCCGTCTCATCTCGAAACGTGGTCTCGAGACAGAGTGAACGGGTGAATCCATTGGCATGAGCGAGTGCTAACGCAAAGGAAAGTGCCTTCCCCGATGCATTTTGATGTACGGCAATCAGTGCAGGAAGCCCCCTTCCCTTTACGTACTCCTCTCGAACAGAAACGCCCGGTCCTTTTGGCGATACCAGGAAAATATCAATATCGCTTGAAGGAACGATAACATTGAAGTGAATATTGAGACCGTGGCTAAAGCAGAGTGACTTGTCGGAGGTAAGGTATTGTTCAATATCGATGAAGACCTCACGATGCACTTCGTCAGGCAATAGGAAATGAATAATATCGGCAAGCTCTGCAGCTCGCTGGAATGAAACGACTTGAAAACCATCTTCCAATGCCTCTTTTGCCGACTTCCCTCCCTCTCTGGCTCCTATGATGACATTGATACCGCTGTCTCTGAGATTTTGGGCCTGGGCACTTCCCTGATTTCCGTATCCGAGGACGGCTATGGTCCTTCCCTTCAGGACATTGGGGTCTGCGTCTGAATCCGTAAATTGTTTCAGCATAAGGCTGTTAGCTCCTATCTTCGAATAGCCTGATTCGTCCGTATGCTCGTTTATACCTGTTTCTTAACGAGAATAAAATCAACAACCTCTGGCTCTGGCCTTCAGCCTCAGGAAGCTCTGGTTGACTAGAAATTCCGTTATCATGTCTACTAGGGGTTCTTACCCTGGGAGTCCCAGCGCTATAGTGTCTCCTTTTTAGTAACGCCAAAACAATGCAAGAAGAGCCGGTCTCCATTTTTGATACTACCCTAAGGGAAGGCCAGTCCTGTCCTGGTGCCGGTATGAGCCTTGAAGCGAATCTTGAATACGCCCGATGTGCTGTACGGTTCGGAGTAAATATCTTAGAGGTCGGATTCCCTTCAAGTAGTGCGCTTGATTTTCATACCGTAAGTACCGTGGTCCACGAGATGGCATCTGAAGGGAGCGGACCGACGCTCGCTGCTCTCTCTCCTCTATGTGAACAAGCCATCGATAGAACTCTAGAAGCTCTTGCTCCGGCAGTTGCTCAGGGAAAAGGGCGTCTTCATCTCTACATACCGATTGACCTTCAGCTCCTCAATTTTTCGACACGTAATGCTCCAGGCTGCACTGAAGATGTGTTGAAGTTGCTGGACCTTCAAATTTCTAAGATCGTTGAAGATGGAGCGGAAGTTCAATTCACTCCCCAAGGCTACTCTCGACCCGGCTCGAATGAGCAGTTTCTTACTGAGATGATACAAGTTGCTGTTGGTGCGGGTGCGGGCATTGTCAATTGTCCAGATACCGTAGGATGTGCGTATCCTTTTGAGGGAGAGAACTACTTCGTAAATCGAATGCGTGCTCATGCAGCTTTAATCCAAGAAAAGTTTCCTGAGCGACATATTGTCTGGTCTACACACTGTCATAATGACTTCGGACTTGCGCTCGCCAACACTCTCAATGCCGTATTTCATGGGCCCGTACGGCAAGTACAGGGTTGTTTTAACGGAATCGGAGAAAGGGCTGGAAACGCACCACTTGAGCAAATAGTGCTTGCTCTTAAACATTTCATTGATAGAGCGCAGGAGAGGAAGTTTACAACAACAGTGAAGCCAATCTACATTCAGCAGATCTCAGATTTTGTTTCACAGCAAATGCTCCCTCGCCAACCGCATTGGCCCATCTCCGGTGAAAACGCTGCGCGGTACTCGTCTCGCGAGCAGGCAGAGGCTTTTTTGAGAGAAAACAAGGCATATCAGCCATTCGAACCGGAGGATACCGGTAATAAGGTAACACTTCTCTTCAATCACCAAAGCGGAGGTGCGCACGTCCAAGCAATTATTTCTTCGGCTGGTTTTGCGTGCGATGATGTGGAGAGCTCAGCCATCGCTGATTATGTAAAATTGAAATATGAGGAGCGACGAAAGGGAATTACTGATGCCGAGGTTATCAAGGCCTACTTTGAGTATCGGAAGCCTATTCACATTGAGAGCTTTGATTACTCTAAAACGTCTGGTCGTGCTCAGCTCATTCTCAATGGAAGGTTTTTTCAAGAAGAAGGCGCTCTTGAGTTTGCCGGAATTGGTGAAGACTCAGTCCTTGCGGTTTTACAGGTGGCTATCGAGAGGTATCAACCTGGGTATGAAATTGCTAGTCACCAGAGCCAGTCAGAGGGAAGAGACATTTCTGCACAGAGCGTTTCTCGTATCGTGATTAGCAACTCAGAAGGGGTTGAGTTTATCGGAATTGGTAAGGATAGAGATATTGAGATAGCAGCCCTGAAAGCACTTATCGACGCGACAAATGCTGCATATATCGATCAGCACTATAGGCTCTAAGTGTCTTAGCTCGTCCATATTGATACTGAGGTAGGCAATTTACACTCCCATATTCATTTACTACACTATCACAGTCATTCTAGGGAGGGGTGTGTGATGGAGCCGACAAAGTATATCTGGATGGATGGAGAGTTCGTTCCGTGGGAGCAAGCGCAAGTTCATGTCTTAACCCATACACTTCACTATGGAGCCGGTTGTTTCGAGGGAGAGCGTGCGTACAAGACTAACCGAGGTCCCGCTATTTTCCGCTTGCAGGAACATACAGAGCGACTCTTCTACTCTATGGGTGTTATCGGTATGGAGCTCCCCTTTTCCAGAGAGGCCATCAATGAAGCTACCGTTGAGCTCGTGCGACGAAATGAGCTAGAGCACTGTTATATACGTCCCCTCGCCTTTTATGGTTATGGCAAGATGGGATTGAATCCTACCGGCGCGCCTGCTCGACTCATGATTGCGTGTTGGCCGTGGGGTGCCTATCTCCCTCACGAGATGGTGGATCTCAAGGTCAGCTCTTATATCCGAATTCATCCGCGCTCGACGGTAGCAGACGCGAAAATCTGCGGCCACTACGTCAATAGCATCCTCGCTGTGAGAGAGCTTATCGGCACTCATTACCATGAAGCGCTCTTTCTTGATGAGCACCAACAGATCGCTGAAGGCCCAGGTGAGAATTTCTTTATCATCAAGGGAAAAGAGCTCCTTACACCTCCTGCCGGTACCATCTTAGAAGGTATTACACGAGCGACAATTATGGAGATAGCTCAAGCCGAGGGACTTTCCGTTTCACAAAGAGTGATACCGTTGCAAGAAGCCCTGAGCGCAGACGAAGCGTTTTATACAGGAACAGCTGCTGAGGTGACTCCGATACGATCCATTGATGATAATACGATTGGCTGTGGTGAGGTTGGTGAAATAACGAGGATGTTAAAGACAAAATATCTCGATATCGTCGCTGGTAAAGTGGATGCCTACCGGCACTACCTCACATACGTAAACGAGTAGTCAGGCTAAGAGTGACAGGCTTTCCAAAAAGCGTATGTCGTTAACTAAGAACGGGAAGGGCTATATTCCTCGTAGCACTTTCAGCTGAGTTTGTAGTCACTACTGTTGCGTTGGTCTGTCGCCTTTCTTTGCGACTCTTTGTTACAAGCTGCCCGCAGGCTGCATCAATATCCCGCCCTTTTGACCACCGTATTGTTACAATAAACTGGTGCTTCATAAGTTCTTTCTGCCATCGGTGGAGCGTTTGTTCTAGAGGCGGATCGAAGCCGAGTCCGGTATTAAAATTATACGGGATGAGATTTATTTTACACGGAATCCCTCTGAGGAGTGCAGGAAGCCGCTTTAAGTCCGCTTCAGAGTCGTTAACCCCACGGAGCATAACGTATTCCATGGTAATTCGTTTACGAGGAGGTATTTTGATGGTTCGTAACGTACCCAAAAGCTCCTCGAGTGGATAGCGGCGGTTGATGGGCATTATCTCATCGCGGACAGAATTCGTGGTTGCATTGAGAGATATGGCGAGATTCGCTCCGACATCCTCTTCAAAGAAGCGTTTAATGGCAGGGACCATCCCAGCTGTGGAGACAGTGATTTTCCGACTGGAAAGAGCTAGACCGTGAACATCATTGAGAACACTAATGGCCATTAGTGTTCTCAATGATGTTCACG
>JBMTVV010000016.1:0-13489 GCA_049451755.1 Bdellovibrionota bacterium | reverse complement strand
GTGCGCATGGGCTTGGATTCGCTTTGACAGTCGAAGAATTGAGTGGAATCAAGAAGAATGGGAAGCGAGTTATGAAGCTTCGTGATGGGGATGAGCTGCGAGGAGTGCTTCCGATAAGCTCTGAGATGGCTCTCTTTACTGAGGGCGGTTATGGACTCGTTGTGAAGAGTAAAGATTTTCCT
Source organism: Bdellovibrionota bacterium (assembly GCA_049451755.1). GTDB lineage: Bacteria > Bdellovibrionota_C > UBA2361 > UBA2361 > RFPC01 > RFPC01. The sequence goes on along the minus strand of JBMTVV010000016.1, from coordinate 13,307 downwards.
GTACGAACTCAGCCCGCTCTTGGAGTCATTCTTATTAGCGTCAAAGAGGGGGATCAGCTCGTTGGTGCCATTCCGAAGGCAAAAAAGGTTCGGATTACTCCAGAGCAAGGTAAGGAACGAGAGGTTACGTTCGCTTCATTGCCGAAAGGAAGACGTGGCACCCGAGGTAAAAAAGTGGTTGCTCGTGGTGGGATTGTGAGTGTTGAGGAAATGCAATGAGTGCAAAAAAGTCATATGCAGCACAGGACATAGAGGTCCTAGAGGGGCTTGATCCGGTTCGCCGGAGACCAGGAATGTATATTGGTGGAACCGAGAAGTCAGGATTACACCACTTGGTGCGAGAGATTCTGGATAATTCTGTCGATGAGGCCATGAACGGGCACGCTGATACGATAGAGGTCGTTCTTCATAAGGATGGCGATTCTATTACCCTCACAGATAATGGACGAGGTATTCCCGTTGATCGCCATCCGAAGTTTCAAAAGTCGGCTCTTGAAGTGATCCTCACAACGCTCCATGCCGGAGGGAAGTTCTCTGAGCGTAACTATGCATCTGCTGGCGGACTTCATGGCGTTGGCGCTTCGGTTGTGAACGCTCTCTCCGAAGAGTTCGATGCTACGGTGTGGCGAGATGGATTTGAATGGACGCAGTCTTTCTCTCGGGGGAAGTCCCTGGGTGCGGTAAAGAAAGGGAAGAAGATTCGAAAGCATGGCACGAGTATTCGCTTCAAACCGGATCCGGAAATTTTTCGAGTCACTGAGTTTTCAGCGTCTGAAATTGAGCAGATGTTGAAGGAGAAGGCCTTCTTAAATAAAGGACTCACGCTTACTTTCAAAAATGAGATTTCGGGAAGTGAGGAAGAGTTTCGCTTCGATGATGGGGTCCAATCATATCTTTCACTGTTGTTGGCGGAATCAAAGCAAAGTCCTATCGGAGATGAGCGATTTCTTCTTGAACAGGAAGAGGGGATTCGAATAGAGGCCGCCTTTTGTTGGACGGAGGGAACGGCGGAACGTGTGCTTTCGTACGTGAACGGAATTCACACACGAGGGGGCGGTAGTCATGCTGACGGATTTCGATCAGGAATTGTGAAGGCTGTTCGGAACTATACTTCTGTTCATAATTTGCTGCCACGTGGGGTGAAGATTGTCGCTGAGGATGTTCGGGAGGGAATCGTCTGTATTCTTTCAGTGAATATTCCAGGAGCTATTAGTCAGCTGCAGTTCCAAGGACAGACAAAAGATAAATTAAACAATCCGGAGGTGGTTGGGTCTGTTGAGTCCCTTACGCGTTCATTTGAGAATGTTCTCAATGAGAATCCGAACCTTGCATCAATGCTTGTGGAGCGAGTGGTTCTTGCCGCGAAGGCACGAGTTGCAGCTCGTGCCGCATCGCAGAATGTATCGAGAAAAATTGGCGCGCATCGCCGGTTGAACCTTCCGGGAAAGTTGGCGGATTGCTCGTCTACAAGTCCCGCAAAAAGTGAAATCTTTATCGTTGAGGGAGACTCTGCCGGTGGAACGGCCAAGCAGGGACGAGATCGAAAGACACAAGCAATCCTCCCTCTGCGGGGAAAAGTTTTAAACACTATATCAGCGACCATGGATAAGGTTGCGGCAAATAAAGAACTTCAAGATCTCGCGAGTGCTCTTGGGTGTGGGATTGGAGACAAGTTTCAGATCTCTAAGCTACGATATGGGAAGGTTGTGATTTTAACCGATGCCGATGCTGACGGTATGCATATCGCGGCACTCTTGATGGCGTTTTTTTATCGGTTCATGCGACCCCTCCTTGATGAGGGACACCTCTATCTTGGCTTGTCTCCGTTGTACCGAATACGGTTTGGGAGTGGAAAGAGCGAGGAGCTATATTGGGTGTATACCGATGAGGAAAAGGACCAGCTGCTGAAATCGACAAAAAAGAAGAATCCTCACATCACTCGGTTTAAGGGGCTGGGAGAGATGAATAGTGGTACTCTTTGGGATACGACATTGAACCCAAAGACTCGTAAGTTATTAAAAATACAGATAGATGATGTTGCGGAAGCAGATGCTATGTTAGAATCGTTGTTTGGGAAGGATAGTTCCGGCCGGTACGAATTGATTCAAGAACATGCTCCAAGGCTTGAACTGGATCTCTAAAAAGAATACTTGAGAGGGGCATGAAAAATTCGATTTTTGAAGTATTAGACCGTTCAGCAGAGCGACACGGGGCATGTGAGCCTCGATGGCTCGTACGGCGTAAGCACCCAGAGATTGTAGCTGACCGATATGGCAGTGAAGGGCCTGAGGTGATCCTACTCCACGGATTGTTGGGAGCAATGTCGAACTGGGAATCAACAGTCCCTTTGCTCGCACGTTTTGCGCGGCCAACCGTTTTCGGTTTCCCACTCCTCAGTGGGCACCGTTCTGAGGTGAAGGTGAAGGCGTTGGCGTCCCTTACCGAATACTATATTCGGCGTGACAATCTTGGACCAGTGGTGCTGTGTGGCAATTCACTCGGTGGACACGTCGCCATGAGGTTGTGTCTCGCTGCTCCTGAGCTTGTAGATTGCTTAGTGCTCTCGGCAACATCTGGGCTCTATGAGCATTCCGTTGATGCGCTTCCAATTAGAATTGGGGAGAAGTTTGTGCGGGAGCACATGGCAAAGGTGTTTTATCAACAGGAGTTCGTTACTGAAGAGGCGGTTGCAGAGATTGTGAAAATCCTCTCGAGCAGGATGAATACGCTGAACCTGATTCATGCAGCGCGGAGTGCGAAGAAAGATAACCTCGCAGAGCGCCTGAAGGAGATACAGGTTCCAACCCTACTCGTTTGGGGCGAAGATGATACGGTAACAACGATGGATGTTGCCCATCAGTTCAACGACCTCATACCGAATTCAACACTTGTTACCCATAAAAATTGTGGTCATGCACCTATGATTGAATATCCCGAGTGGTTTGCTGACCAGGTGGAAGGTTTCCTTCGAGAACACTCCCGTTACTACAAGGAGAAGCAGTAAGGATGTGTGAGAAAGGGAAGCCAGTTATCGCAGGGGAGCGTCCGATCATTGAGGAAATGCCAGCCGGTGAGTATTGGTGGTGTACCTGTGGTCGGTCGACGAATCAGCCGTTTTGTGATGGTTCACATGAGGGGACAGGAATGTCTCCGCTGAAGTTTGAGTTAAAGTCTCCGAAACGCGTTGCTTGGTGTACGTGCAAGCATACAAAGAAATCCCCGCTATGCGACGGGTCGCACAATAAACTTCCTACCAAGTAGGGAGTCGCCTTTGCCAGTAATTCTCATATCACCCATCTGTTTGAGGTCCTGCAGCATCTCATGCTTCTCCCTTTGCTCTTCGATGCAGGTTCCAGTAGAGTGACCGGGGTCTTCATTTCCAGTAAAAAGGGGTCGTATGCACGAACACTCGGATACATCGTCTCAGTCTGATATTAAGCTTCTTGCGAATACTGTTCGAGTTCTCTCTGCTGAAGCAGTTGAAGCTGCTAACTCTGGACATCCTGGAATGCCGATGGGCGCTGCTGACTATGCAGCATTGCTTTGGAGTGATTTTTTACAGTTTTCACCCACAAATCCCGAGTGGTTAGGGCGAGATCGGTTCGTTCTCTCTGCTGGGCACGGGTCGATGTTGCTTTACTCCCTCTTACATCTATTCGGTTTTGATCTCTCCATGGATGAGATTCGCAACTTTCGCCAGTGGGATAGTCGTACCCCAGGACATCCTGAGTTTGGTGTAACTCCCGGTGTCGAAACAACCACGGGGCCGCTCGGGCAGGGATTCTCGAATGGTGTTGGTCTTGCGCTCTCCCAGCGGATGTTAGCGGAGCGATACTCTTCTGATCTCTTTGGTGGCCGTGTGTTTGGAGTTGTGAGTGATGGCGATCTTATGGAGGGGGTAGCTTCTGAGGCGGCGTCACTCGCTGGTCATCTTCGGTTGGGGAATATTACCTACATATACGACGACAATCAGATCTCTATCGGTGGTAAGACTGACGTATGCTTTACGGAATCTGTCCCTGAGCGGTTTCGTTCTTACGGATGGCACGTTGAGGAGTGTGATGGGCATGATATTGAAGCTACAAGAGCGTGTCTTCAGCGGGCAGTAAGTGAGCATACTCGGCCAAGTATTATCTGCGCTCGGACAAAAATTGGATTTGGTAGCCCCCATAAAGTCGATAGTTCGGATGTGCATGGCGCACCGCTTGGTGCTGAGGAGCTTGAGCTCACGAAACAGCAACTTGGATGGGAAGAATCGAGTGCGTTTTCAGTGCCCGCTGCAGTAGCGTCCTTCTGTCGTGCTCGGGTTGAGCAGAAAGAGGCGCGACGATATCAGTGGGAATCGTCTTTTCAGCAGTGGAAGGAGGTGAATGCTGATAGGGCGCAAGAGCTTGCAAGACACATCTCTCGTGATATTTCAGAGACCTTGAAAGAGGAGTTAATCGTATCGTTGAGTACGATCAGCGGTAAGGCGACTCGTGAGATCTCGGGAGCAGCAATACAGATTATCGCAAAGCATGTTCCTGGATTTGTCGGAGGTTCGGCAGACCTTGAGCCCTCCAACAAAACCTTAATTAAAGACAGCTCTGATATAACGGCAGCAAGCTTTGTCGGTAAGAATATCCGTTTCGGAGTGCGTGAGCACGGAATGGGAGCCGTCGTGAATGGTCTTGCGTATACCCGCAGTTGGATTCCATATGGTGCTACATTCCTCGTCTTTGCAGACTACCTGAGACCAACAATTCGACTAGCAGCACTTTCTCATCTCCAAAGTCTCTTTATCTTTACGCATGATAGTTTCTGGGTAGGTGAAGATGGTCCGACACATGAGCCTATTGAGCATATTCAGTCGCTACGAATCATTCCTAACCTTGATGTATACAGACCTGCGGACGGGCTTGAGACTGCCATGTGTTATCTGATGGCACTTGAATCAAAGAATCGTCCGAGCGCTCTGCTCTTTACGCGTCAGGGCTTGCCGGCGTTGGAACGTCCTCCGGAGTTTCAGCCAGAGGATATCCGAAAGGGTGCGTATGTTGTCACAAGACCTGAAAGTACCGAGTACGTCATGGTTGCCACAGGCTCTGAGGTGTCGCTTGCTCTCGAAGCTGCCGATCTGCTTGCTGAAAAGGGTTACTCGTTCCGCGTCGTCTCGGCGCCATGTCTTGAGGCTTTCTATCGTTTGCCGCAATCAGAGCGAGAGTTGATTGTTCCGCGGACAGCCAAAATAGTTTCTATCGAAGCGGGAATCACTGCCGGCTGGGAGATGGTAACGGGGGCCAACGGGCTTCAGATTGGAATTGATCACTTTGGGGCGTCTGCACCCGGTGCTGTTCTAGCAGAGAAGTTCGGGTTTATTCCCGAGCGTATTGCCGAGAAAGTGCATACATGGCTTGCGTCATTCTCATGATTCAGAAAACATGACCTTGAGGATCGATGTTTTGGGGGGTGCATGAAAGGCTATCTGCGGGAGATATATCCACGTCAGTGGCTGTGTATTTTCTTTCTGCTGCTTTCAGGGCTTGTGCTTGCGCTCTATAGTAGTTTTGAGTACGTCCATGTAACCCAGTTCCCCCTCAATGGTGAAGCGGCCTGTAACTTTACCGAAACCTTAAATTGTGAATCAGCAATCTCAAGTCCGTACTCATCGCTTTTCGGTTTCTCACTTGGCAGCCTAGGAGCGCTCTTCTACGGACTCTCGCTCCTCTTTTTTCTGTTCTATGCCGCTGAAGCGGAAGAATTGCCGCGAAAAGGACTTTCAGGATTTTTCTTTGCGACGACCGCTTCACTGGGAGCGAGTTGTGTTCTTTTTGTTATTTCACTGCTGACACTTGAGGCGTGGTGCCCAGTATGTCTTGCCCTATATGTAGTCAGTATTCTCCTGTGGCTTGTCATTTGGCGGATGGAGTCGGAATCCGGGATTCTAAGGCGGTTGAGAGTTGGAGTGCTTACACTTGTTTCCTTCGTTAGAGCTCCTACGGGTCTCCCGAAGATGCTCGCCGGATTATTGGGGACGAGTGGAGACCGAGTGCGCAGTGTTGGAATAGTCGGCGTGACTATTGCGTCTGTTGTCATTCTACTCTTTTCGGATCTGTGGTTTTCACTTCTTCTTGGGGCGTTCTATCGTCCCTCTGGCGATCTTCAAAGTTTGTATGATGAATGGAAGAGAGAGGAGATCCAGCAGATTCCATTTCAGGAAGAAGATATCTATCAGCGTGATTATCGGAAAGGGGCAGGCGATGCGAGTATCCGAATAGTTGAGTTTTTTGACTACGAGTGTCCTGCGTGTCGAACGTTTTATTTTGACTTGAAAGATCTCCTTGATGAATTCGGGAAGCAAATAGCAGTTGAGTATCGTAACTATCCATTAGATAACTCGTGTAATAGCAATATCACATCGGCTGGTCACGAGTATGCGTGCGATGCTGCTGAGCTGGCTCGATGTGCGGGTGAGCAGGAGCAGTTTTTTGAAGCACACGAATATATCCTCACTCTAGAAGCATTTGATACGCGCGATCCGCATGCCGATAAGGGGCACGCCTTACGTGCAATGATATCTGAACTAGATCTCGACCGTGATCTCATGATTGACTGCTTGTCTTCAAATCGTCAGATGAGAGCTATTCAGAGAGACATTGAAATTGCGGATCAGTTGGAGCTTCGAGGAACACCTTCTGTCTGGGTGAATGGTCGACGAGTAAATCGGTTACGAGAACTCCGAGAGCTTGTGCAGTACTTGATTGCAAGGGGAGAGCGATAAGGTGAAGTCGCTCAGTCTAGTGGGAGTTGTAAATGTAACTCCGGATAGCTTCTCGGATGGTGGAGCCTTTCGACGGATTGATGATGCCATTCGCCATGCGCACCAACTTATCGAAGACGGAGCTGACCTCATTGATATTGGAGGGGATTCCACACGCCCCGGTTCACGGTGTGTCGGTGCTGAAGAGGAACTAAGAAGGATCGCTCCATTCCTTGAGATTCCGTCTCAAGGAATACCCTTTTCCGTGGATACGCATCACTCCTCGGTTGCGGAGTGTGCGATTGAGCGCGGAGCGGTGATGATTAATGATGTCATGGCAGGAAGAGATCCAGACATGTTCCGCGTCATTGCGGGCACTGAGGTTCTGTATGTCATGATGTACTCACGATGTGAACTCGACCACTCGTTTCGTAGTGAGCCGGGAGGGTGCATCCTCGAGCGGGTAAAGCAATTTTTTGTCGAAAGAATTGAATGTGCGCTTGCTTGCGGAGTCTCTGAGTCACAGATTGTGCTCGACCCTGGAATGGGTAAATTCATAAGTGACGATCCTGAAAACTCCTGGAGAGTGATTCGAGAGATTGATGCTCTCACTGCCTTCGCCCTGCCCTTGTATGTTGGCGTTTCAAGAAAAGGTTTTTTGCGTCTTCCGCTGGAAGAAACGATTTTTGCGAGAGATCTGCTTACGGCTTACATCGGGAAACTTCTCGTTGAAACCATCCACTCTCAGGTTCCTTTATTTCTTCGAGTTCATAATGTCCGTGCACAAAGGAGAATGCTGGCAGCAGAAAATCCACTGATTGAGAATCTTGTGTGAGCGAGTCCATGGAGAGACCGCTCCGTTCGCAAATGAGCGATTCTCTTTGAAGGACACAGCCAAGCCTTTGGCTTAACTGTCTTTTTTGAAGTTCTTGTTCTTGAGCAAAAATGTTGTCTGGAATCTTGCTGGGCAGCGCTATAGCAGGGCTTGAGCCGAAACCTGTTGATTTCGTTGCCTTCTCTTTGTAACTGCGTAGTATAGAGACAACATCGTCCCACAGTGGCACTAGAATATGAAGGAGTTCGGTATGCAGGAAACCGTTTCACCCGCTAGCTTCGAAGAGGAATGTACTGGGAAGAAAATTAATGATGCCGTTTCTGCTTGGGTGGAATCTATCCGAACTCTTGTTAATCCAGAGAAGGTAGTCTGGATTACAGGAAGTGAAGAAGAGTCTCAACGCATCAATGCGCAACTGGTTGCGGATGGTACCTTTTTGCCTCTGAATAAAAATATTTATCCAAACTGTTTCTGGTCTCGTTCGAATCCAAATGATGTCGCGCGCGTAGAAGGACGGACTTACATTTGCTCACAGCGTGAAGAGGATTGTGGTCCAACGAATAATTGGATGGAGCCACGAGCAATGCGTGAGAAGCTTGATGAGCTCTTACAGGATTCTATGGTGGGAAAGACAATGTATGTCGTTCCGTACCTCATGGGGCCAGAAGGCTCTCCATTCTCGAAGGTCGGCTTTGAGATCACAGATTCACCGTATGTTATTGCCAATATGCGCATCATGGCTCGGATTGGTGATGTGGCGCTTGCCCACCTGACCGAAGGGCAGACAGACTTTGTGCGTGGCGTGCACGCGGTGGCTGACCTGGACCCTGAAGAGCGATACATCGCTCACTTTCCAGAAACATGTGAGATCATCAGTGTCAATACGAACTACGGTGGTAACGCTCTTCAAGGAAAGAAGTGCTTTGCTCTGCGTATTGCGTCCACGCAAGCGAAGAGAGAAGGGTGGCTTGCTGAGCATATGCTGATCCTTGGTGTTACGAATCCGGCTGGGAAGAAGTATTACGTGTGTGCAGCCTTCCCGTCAGCGTGTGGAAAGACAAATTTTGCCATGTTAATACCGCCTCAGGGATATACCGATGCGGGTTGGAAGGTAGAGACGGTTGGTGATGATATCGCGTGGCTAAACTTTGGTGAAGATGGTCGCCTCTATGCAATTAATCCCGAGAATGGATTTTTTGGTGTTGCTCCGGGAACATCGGAGAAAACAAATCCGAATGCGATTGCTACGTTGCGTTCGAACTCGATATTTACGAATACGGCACTTGACCTTGATACGATGACACCGTGGTGGGAGGGATTAACGGAGGAGCCGCCACAACGGTTACGTGACTGGCTTGGCAATGATTGGAGTCCTGAGGTGGGCTCAAAGGCAGCGCACCCGAATTCTCGCTTTACTGCTCCAGCTGCCCAGTGTCCGAGTATCTCTGAAGAGTTCACGAATCCTGCGGGGGTTCCCATCGATGCCATTATCTTTGGTGGCCGGCGAGCAACGGCGCTTCCTCTTGTCTTCGAGGCGAGAAGCTGGCAACACGGAACGTTCGTTGGTGTCACGATGACATCAGAAGCAACCGCTGCAGCCGTTGGTCAGGTTGGAGCTTTGAAGCATGACCCAATGGCAATGAGGCCGTTTATTGGATACCACGCAGGAGACTATTTCCAGCACTGGCTTGATATCGGTAAGGATGGAGGCTCTAAGGTTCCGAAGATCTTTCATGTGAACTGGTTTCGAAAGGATGATGATGGCTCGTTTCTGTGGCCTGGCTTCGGAGAGAATATTCGAGTGCTCGAGTGGATTCTAAAGAGAGTGGACGGGACCATATCTGGGACAGAGACCCCGTTGGGTATTCAGCCAAAACAGTCGGAGATCGATACGAGTGGGCTCAATATCTCAGATAAAGCAATGCGCGCACTGTTAGCATTCTCGCGGGAAGAGTGGGAGCGAGAACTTGTGTCCCAGAAAGAGTTCCTCTCAACTATTGGACCAAAGCTTCCAGAGGCGCTTCTTCAGGAGTATGAAGATTTGCGAAATCGAGTCCGTGCATGGGGAGTAGTTGAGTAAGAGGCCTTTCTCTCTCGAAAAAGAGAAGCGTAGAAGAGGTGCATGGTAAAGGTTCTTGCCCATATCGTAGTCCATGGGGCTTATCCCTATCTCGAAACGGTCATTGCAGCTCTTCAACAATTAGACGGAGAGTTCCTACTAAACATCGAGATAACGGAGAATGGGGGCTTCCTGCCAGCGAGCTGTGGTCTTGATCAGCTCTGTGAGCGAAGTGGGGTGGCGCTTTTTCGTAATCAAATCAACATGGGATTTTCTGCTGCGCATAATCAGGCTGCGTTTCGATTCGTACGGGCTGATTACGACTATCTGCTTATCCTTAATCCAGATCTTGCTCTGGAGAGAGGAGCTCTCCAAGCTATGATCGACTCCTATCAGCAACGAGAGCGCGAGTCGATATATCTTTGTCCATTACTCTTACGAGCAACCGAGACACTAACACCGATAATTCCAGAGACGATCGATTCTGCTGGCATCGAATTCACTTCTACGCTTAGGCATTTCGATCGATATGCTGAGCAGAAACTGAAAGAGGTGAGCCTCTGTTCTGGACATATCGTGGGCGGAAGCGGCGCATGCCTTCTTTTTTCCCGTCAAGCAGTGCAACAGCTGGTGCTCCCGGTTTTAGAGCATAACGAGGCACTCTATGATGTTTTCCCTCAGCTGAGAGTGGGAACCGAAGAGCGATTAGAGCTCTTCGATGAATCGTTCTTTGCGTATCGTGAGGACGCAGAGCTAGCGCTGAGAGCGAAGGCGTTAGGAGTGAGAGGATATCTAAACGTTGATGCGCGTGGTTACCATGTCCGACAGGTGACACCAGAACGGCGAGAGAGTCTTGCAGCTGATATCAATTGTCACTCCGTTCGCAACCGATTTCTATTGCAGATTCTTCACTGGTCACCGCTAAGGAATCCAAGCAGTATTGTGCCCGGATTTTTCGTGAGGAACCTCTTGGTAATACTTGGTGTCCTCTTTCGTGAAAGAAGTTCGCTCCCTGCATTTCGACAGGTGTTCGTCCTCTGGAAGAGAGCATGGATGAGGAGACTCTATATAAAGAGCTATAATCTTGCTCGGGATGGTACGCATGCCTGAACTCTTCTTCGGGAAGCGGTATCTCATTACTGGGGCATCCTCTGGATTTGGTGAAGCCTATGCACACGCACTGCACTCACGCGGTGCACATGTTGTACTCGTAGCTCGTAGGAAGGAGCGACTTCAAGCGATATCCAAACAACTGAATGCTATACGTGCTGGTTCGGCAGAGGTGTTGCCGATAGACCTATCGAAGGAGTTAGATTCGACATCCGGCATGACCGCTCTAGAAGAGTTTTTACGTCGAGAGACCATTCATGGACTGATCAATAACGCTGGATTTGGTAGCTACGGAAGATTTCATGATGGCGATGTCGATCGTGATTCAGCTATGGTACGCGTGAACCTTATTGCCCCATTGCGGCTGACAAATGCAGTGCTACCTCAGATGATAGGTCGTGCTTTCGGCATTATCGTACATGTTGCTTCTGTAGCAGCCTTTCAGCCACTGCCGTATATGGCGACCTACGCAGCTACAAAATCTGCCCTTTTATCTCTGGCCATGAGTCAGCATTATGAATTGAGGCAGCATAATATACGGGTATTGGCAGTCTGCCCTGGCCCGGTAAAGACAGAATTTGGAGAAATCGCCCAATTTCCAGGCGAGTTCGGAGGACGGCTTGGTGATACCGTACATGATGTTGTTAGGGCAACGGTGCGAGGTATTGAGAGACACCGTTGCCTCGTTGTTCCAGGTATCAGCGGCAAACTCTTGGGATTTGCGGCCCGTTGGTGCTCTCCACAGATCAGTGTTCCTCTCATTGAACGATGTATCCGTCCTCAGTGAGGTTACGAGATGCTCTGATGCTATATGTTCTCCAGTAAGACCTCATCGTTAAGGATGATAGGAGCGTTAGCTATTCACGGTTTGTTCAGGTATATAGCGCCGTAAGATAGTTTTCGCATCTTCTGGTATGCGAGAGAGGAGTGTTTCAATAGACTCGCCCGACATAGGAGCGATAAAATTGGGCTCTATTTCTCTCAGTGGAACGAGCACAAAGTCTCGTTCGTGGAACCGAGGATGGGGAAGCACTGGGGAGTGAAGAGAGCAAATCTGCTCATAGGTGATTAGATCGATATCAATGGTACGAGGTCCCCATGTAATTTCTTCTTCACGATTTCTCCCCAGTGCTTTTTCAATTGTATGAAATTGTTGAAGCAGTAGTTCCGGAGCAACATTCGTAGTAATTCTTATAATCATGTTAAGAAACGCTCCCTGCGAGAGCCCGGGTACGGGGAGTGGGGCGCTCTCGTAGATGCTCGATTGTGCCTCAATGCTACCGCACTCATTTGAGATTCGTGTCAGTGCATCTGTAAGGTAAGCAATGCGATCCCCTCGATTCGTTCCGAGTGCGACAAACGCGCTATGTGCTCCATTTCTCACTGGCATGAGTTTTCTTTATCGTGATGGGTTCTGTCATCAGTATAGCAGATGAGATGAGCGAATCACTTATTTTTATGAGAAGTTCACTAGTTCTTTCTCCCCCCTTCTTTCTGGGCTATTCTTTTTGCGCTTGTGCCAGTGATATTGGGAGGGAGCGTGGACTCAAAGGAATACTTAGCAGATACGTTGGCGAGTCGATTACATGACGGCCAAGTTATTGGTGTTGGAACTGGAACAACCGTTGAGGCCGTCCTCAGGAAGATGAAAAGTCGGATTGAGCGAGATGATTTTCGATCTATTCAGTTCATCCCAACTTCTTATCAGAGCGGCTGGTGTCTTCATGAGCTTGGCTTGCCGGTATCCTCATCTGCCACTGCAGCACGGATTGATTGGGGCTTTGATGGTGCGGATGAAGTAGACCCTCAGCTGCGACTCTTAAAGGGGCGAGGTGCTGCGATGCTTCATGAGAAAGTCATTGCAGCTCGGTGTAATGCTCTTTTTATCGTCGTAGATGAAAGTAAGCTTGTCGCTAAGCTCGGGTCTAAGATGAGTGTCCCAGTTGAGGTCATTCCGGAATCCCGCTTTTCGGTTGAAACGGCCTTACGCTCTCTCGGTGCAACTGAAGTACAGCTCAGGTGGGCAGTCGCTCTTGAACGGAAGATGCCATTGTTTACGCAAGAAGGAAACTTAATTCTTGATGCACGCTTTGAGTCAATTCCTGAAGGATTCGAAGCGCAGATTAATGCTATTACCGGGGTTGTCGAAAACGGTATTTTTGGTTTTCAGGCAACTGAAGTGTTAGTGGGAAAAGAGAGTGGAGTCGAGATACTCACTCGTTAGTGGTCCGCTACAGAATATGCATACATTTCGTATATTAATCTTGTAAGCTCTCTGATTGTTCGCATCTCTTCTGACTATTTTTGGGGAGATGGGTTCTTTCTTTGAGCAGTTTCCTTTCTCAGAAGTCTGCAGTCTATAAAGCTCTCGTCACTCCCTACTTCATACAGTGAGACGCGCATGACTCTTTGATATCAATTCTTTAAGGCACAGATGCACCGTTTATCTACGTGCTTTAATCCACTGTCCGAGTTTCTTCATAAGGCTCGTTCGTTGAGCAGATGAGCCAAACTGATTTTCAATGAGCTGATCGATAAAATTAAAAATAGCGAGTTCTGGAGAT
>JBMTVV010000015.1:0-13739 GCA_049451755.1 Bdellovibrionota bacterium | reverse complement strand
GAGTTGGTATCGAAACTAGCCGATAGCGCCAATTCATCTCTTAAGAGGCTTCAGAATCAAGGATAGCTCGTTATGACCATATCGATGGATCGCCTTGACTTTTTACACCGAGAAAATCAGCTGCGCCAAGAGGATATACGAAGACTAAGGAGTTCCCTAGAGCGAAAGATTGCTCTGTTGAAGAGACAATTCTCCCAGACTAAGAGACGCCATGAAAACCTCAAGTCAACATTCCTTGCGGACCGCTTCTCAATGGCTCCCAAAGAGTTTTTTGAGTTCTTCTCTGCCATCCGTAAGAACCAGCATGGAGAGCAAGCATCCCAGAATAATCTTGCGGTTATGACGAAGCACTCCCATCGACTAGAGCGACAACTTGCCTACTACGAAAAAAAACAGGAGCTCGTAGCAAAGAAACAAGCTGAGCACCGTGCCGTCGAAAGAGCTATCAGAGAGGAGTGTGAATCAGAGCAGATTCAGAGTATTGCCTTCCTGCTTCGGCGAGCTATACAAGCGCCCAATCGGCTTGGTTGCCACCCAGAGGAGCCTGAGGTTGGTTGTGTGGTTGCACTTGAGCGCTCGTCGGCTGAAGAGGCGGATGAAGTAACGTTCTGCGAAAAGGGTTCTGCTGAGCAGAATCAAAGAGCAGAGGATGCCACCCCGAGTCTCTCTCAGTCAGAATCTGTGTTGCAGGATGAGACACGACGAGCACATGACACTGGTAGTAACTCCTTCTCATTTTACCATGAAGGCAGTGAAAGTAATCGCATCTCATCTCTTTTTCAGGAGTCGATGCATCAGCAGCGGCATGACCCGTGCAATCCACAGCAGAATGATGCCTTCGCTACTAATAGGAATGGTAAACAAAGGATATCGAGTAATGAGTCGCTTCAGAAAGCACAACATTGGGAAGATAGAGATGGACATCATCACCTGATCTTTCAGGTGCCCCTTTCACGTAATGAGAGCGTTCGGATAGCAGTTGAACGACAGAGAGAGAACCATCTCTCACTGGTTCTCATCGCTGTCCGTGGGCAGCGTGTCTCTCTCGAGCAAGTTCGCAATAAGCTGTACAGCAGACTTGAAGGTGCAGGCTTTGTTGTTGATGGGCTGCGTATCATACGGGAGGGATAAATGACATCGACGCAGCATCCCTATTGGTTTGTTATCATTAGTTTTGCGCTCGCATTAACACCATTGCTTGTCGGACTTTTCACTTCATTCATGAAGATTCATATCGTATTAAGTTTTTTTCGGTCAGGTCTTGGGGCACAGCAAGTGCCAGGGGGTCTTGTTCTCTTCGGTATTTCAGTTGCCCTAACACTTTCTGTAATGCATCCAACCCTAGAGTCTTTTTATTCCCAACTGCAAAAGTTTCCACTCGAAAAATTGGCAACAACGCCCCAAAAAGTAACGCAGGATGAAATCAGTAACGTGCTTTCGCCCTGGAAAGAGTTTCTGACTCGGCACGTCGGAGCTCGTGAAAAGGAGGTTTTTCAGGAGTTTGTTGAGCGTCCTGAAGTAAGTATGGGAAATGAGGAGAAGGTGAGTCAGGCAGGTGGAGAGCTGAAGTGGACGGTATTACTCCCTGCTTTCATTGTGACGGAGCTCAAGGAAGCGTTTTTGATCGGGTTTGTCATCATGATTCCATTTCTTGTCATTGACCTTGTGGTAGCGAATATTTTGGCAGGAATTGGAATGTTTATGGTAAGCCCGGTCATGATTTCTCTTCCCTTAAAAATTGCTCTTTTTACTTTTGCAGATGGATGGTTACTGCTTACGACTGGTATCGTGCAGTCATACAGTATTGGTGGAGGAATCTGAGATGATTGCGACCATCGTTGAGTATGGGTTAGTGCTCGTATTGCTTATTTCTGGAGTTCCCCTTCTGATTTCAACAGGAGTAAGTCTGATAGGCGCCCTTATTCAAGCCGCGACTCAGATACAAGAACAGTCAATAGGATTTCTCCTAAAGGTGATTTCCCTGAGTGGCGTCATTGCAGTGGGTGGCAGCGTTATTATTGATGCGCTTCGCGAGTATCTGATATGGAGCTACCAGTCGATCCGTTACCTTGGAGGGTGAGGAGTGGACCTCTATCTCCAAGAACATTTCTTCCTCACATTTCTTAGAATCGTAGGGGGTACTCTTATTCTGCCTGGTGGATATACACTCATTCCATTGACCAGTCGAATTACTTTAGCGCTGGCACTTACGTTCGGCTGCATGGTCAATCCGCAAGGTGAGACGACAATCTCACCTATTTGTTATCCCATTGAGTTGATCATCGGAATTATACTCGTGTTTCCGATGACCTTGGTGGTTGAGTCATTTCGGACGCTTGGGGAATTACTTGAACAGGCACGCGGACAAAATCTCGGAGCCATGTATGGCGCATCACAAGATATCTCTTCCGATAGTCCTTGCGCCCGTCTTCTACAGATGACCTTTCTCAGTGTGTTCCTAGTAACAGGTCTTTATATCGACTATGTATCCCTTCTTTTGGAGAGCTTTATCCTAATTCCTGTTGGAATGCAGGGGTGGCATGTAGGCTTTTATGATTTTGCTGTCGATTTCCTACAATATTCATTCCTACTTCTCGTAAAGAGCTTCTCGTTATTCCTACCGGTTGGATTTCTCTTTATCTTGTGTGATCTCGGTATGGGTTTTCTCTCGAAACTTGTCCCTGGATTACCAATTTTTGGGGAACTCTTCGTTATCAAGAGTGGGCTTTTATTCATATTGTTGATTGGTTGTTTTGGGCTTCTTAGTGGTGACGTCGCAGTCGAGCTCATTGAGCACGCTGCTCGGATGGTTCGGGTGACCATGGGTCATATCGGAGTATCCGGTCAGTGAGTGGTGCAGCATCAAAACCGCATGCAGCAACCCCCCAAAAGCTGGAGAGGGCGAGAAAAGAGGGGCAGGTTGCCAAAAGCCCTGTTTTTACTCAGTTATGTCAATTAGTTGGGGTGCTTTGCGGCATTTTACTCTCGATACAACTTTTCTGGAGTAGTTCTGAAATGGTGTTACACTACTCAGAGCATCCCGAGAGTCGAGCCCTCGGTGAGTGGATGGATTACTGGAGAGATGCTGGGACGGGTAGCCTTGCTGTGTCACTTGGTCTTGGTTTGTTAGGGGTTCTCTTTGGCGAGGCCCTTCAAGTTGGCATCCGAGTTGCCCTCAAGCCAATCCGTCTTGATTTCTCTCGTTTACATCCTGTGCAGGGAATTCAAAAAGTTGGAAAGCAGCTGAAAGAGAGCTGGTTTTTGATGGTGAAGTTTCTTGGAGCAGGGGTTCTGGTGTTCGTGATCATTTATGCTCACATTGGTGAAGTTCCTCGTCAGTGGTTCTTTCCGATGGAAGTGATTGGCGGGCATGCGCGGTATCTCTTTCTACTCTTCGGGATTGAGCTTATTGGATTCTTTGCGATAGTAGGGATGGTCGAACGACTCTACAAGCGTGCTCTCTTTCTCAAAGAGCAACGTATGAGTGATGAAGAGGTGAAACGAGAGTGGAAAGAAAGTGAAGGAGACCCATACATGAAGAGTCATCGTCGTTCACTCCAGCAGCAGCTTGCCTCAGGTGAGATCCTATCTCGTATGAAGAAAACACGAGTCATCATTGTAAAGAAAAGGGAGCCCATCACTCATGAGTTCTAACGGTTCCTCTACAGGCACAAAGATAGATCTTGATCGTATCTTCGAGCAAGGGTGCACTATTCAGAGTGCTCTCATGCAAGTCCTCTGTGAGCTTCGTGAGAAAAGGGGATATCCGACATCAGCAATTGTGCTGTTTCGAAAGAATGGCCATGTGAGTTTTTCGGAATCGCAAGAGCTCAAGCAATTATGCTCGGCGCCAGATGCATTCAAGATTGAAGGTGGAAAAGTTTTTTTTCAGGGAGTCTCTGTTGATCTCCCTTTGTTTGTCAGCCGAACACATCCTGTCCAGGAGCAGAGTAAGGTCATCAGTAGGTGTCTGCTGAAGACCGATGCTCATTCATGCGCGTTGGTGGGGATCATCGCCCGGAATGAGTTACGAGGAGTTCTTCTGGTGGGCTTTCGCAATGAAAGAGACTTTAGGAATGCGAAGGCTCGTGCCTCATTAAAACGTCTCGCTATTGGTCTAGGTCGCCACTTATTAGAGTTAGCTGCTCAACGGACGCAAGCGTCTTTGCCAGTTACTCAGAGTCCCTCCGTGAGGAACTCTTCTATAACTGACTCCAAAACGCTCATAATTGAGAAAACGATTCCGTCTGGTAGTCATGAACGAGAATTTCAAAAGCTTCTCGAGTATGGACAACTTATTCTTCTCAAGATCGGTAGTACGTTTCGTATTACTGAAATCTGCGGGAACAGTGAAAAGTTTTTCGGGGTTGCCGAGTCCCGTATTATTGGTCACGACGATATCTGGGAAAAACTCTTTGATTCATTAGATCTTCGACGAATGGCACTTCGTATCAGACGAATGGGAAAGCGTGCTCAAGAGTTCTCAGAAGAGGTGCGCTATCGGAGAGATGGTGAAACAGTAGCACGTTGGCTGCTTGTAAAAGCTACTCCAATATTTGAGCAAGCAGAGTGTGTGGGCTGGGAGGCATTTGTTGTTGATATTACTGATAGACGTTCCGCCGAAGCGGAGTTGCGGATACAGCGTCAACGTATTGAAGCACTATATGAAGTTTCACGAGCCCTGCGTGTGAATGTAGACCCAGCGCTAGTAGCCTTGAAGGGACTGAATGCGCTCATCCGGGTGACACATTCAAGTGGAGGTCTCTGTTGCTTTTATGATCAAGACTCTCAACAGCTAGAGGTAGTGGCAGCAGAAGGATTGTCTCAGACATATGTAGATGGAATCTCAGGAATTGTCGCGGGACCCAATCTTCTTCGATACTCAATTGATAATAATAGGGGTCTAAGGCTCGAAAATATTCAAAATGACGTCAGGGCAGCGCAAGAACTTGCACGACAGGAAGGTGTAAAGGGCGCCATTATCATGCCGCTCTCAAGTGGATCTCGAATTCTTGGTGCATTGGTTATCTTTTCACCGTTAGAGAACAAGTACACCCAAGATGATTTTCAGATGGTAGCAGCTGCTGCAAGTCAGATTAGTTTTGCGGCAAGGCAGGCAGAGTTTTACACAGCGGAGAAGCAAGAGGCAGAAGCCTTTGCCGCACTCTATCGCTTGAGTCATGAGTTGAGTAGGCTCTCTCGAGGTCAGGAGATAGGAGAGCATCTCTTCCTCAATATTCAGCAGCAGTTTGCCTGCAAGAGAGCTTGGTTCGGCATTATGAATAACCAAGGAACGCATATCGTTGGACAGGCTGGAATGGGGCCGGGAATTCGACAGCCTATCAAGGATGTCCAAATTGAACTTGGACTCAGGCATGACTTTCTCGATGAGGCTCTCGATTCCAAGCAGCCAGTAATCATTCCTGCAGGAAAAGATATGGAGTGCTCTGGTTTGAATAAGTTCTTTCAGAGGATGTCGGTCGGAACACTTGTCGTTTTACCACTGATCTCACTCGGTCAGGTCGTAGGTGTCGTGGTGATTGAGCCTGTTATCGGCTCGAGTGAGTATGTGCAGAAAAAGCTGACGCTATTAGTACGGATGGCAAATGAAGTCGCTATTGTCCTCATGGCACGTCGATTTGAAGAGAGAGTAGCTGAATCAGATAAGATGCGTGTTGCGAATATGCTTGCATCCGGAGTTGCCCATAACTTTAATAATTTACTCCAAACCATGATGGGACACGCCTCGCTTATTCAAATGCAGTCAGAGGAGAGATCGCCAGTCCAAGAAACTGCTACGGCAATCATCGATTCGGCTGGAAAAGGTGCTGCGCTTGTTCGACAGCTACTCGAACTCGCATCGGGTGCTACTACTCCGCGTGAGGTGTTTTCGTTATCACAGATGCTCGAGGATTCAAAAGATCTTTTTGCTTCCTTGTTAGGTAGAGAGATTGATTTACGTATTGATGTGCGTACACCCCATGTCCAAATTAAAGGAGATATTCATGCGCTTCAGCAAGTCATTTCAAATCTATTAGTGAATGCAATGGAGGCTATTGAAGAGGACCGAGAGGATGGGGTCATTCAGCTAGCACTTCGTGAGGTTCGGTTAAACTCGGGAGAAGTAGATCCGCAATTCGCTCCAGGAATGTATGCAAGGCTGGACGTGAAGGATAATGGACAAGGAATGGATGAAGAGCGGATGGCACGGTGTTTTGAGCCGTTTTATTCGAGTAAAAGTCTTGATGAGAGCACGGGAATTAGTTTATCTGGTGCAGGTCTTGGACTTTCCTCTGCATATTCAGTTGTGCAGCAGCATGGAGGGATGATCTCCGTTGCGAGTACCGTCGGTGAGGGGACGACATTTTCCCTCTTTTTCCCACTCGTAGACGCCACGACGCAGGGCATAGATTTTAAACCACAGATTGTTCCGGCATCGCTTCGTACATTACTGCTTCTTCCCGGAGGCTCGCCAGCGGCCTCAGTCCAGAATGTATTCGAGCAATTTGGTATTAAGACGTGGCTCATTCACGATCTCGATGAGGCCCTCACTCTCAGAGAGGATGGAGGGCTTGAGGATACAAAGCTCATCGTCATTGATGCAGACTATTTTGGAAAGTCAACTCTCAGCTTGTTAGACGAACTGGAGCAAGCGGAAGAGAATCCCTCACTCATCATCACTACGGTGTCTCGACAGCACTGGTCAGAGCTCTTAGAAGATCGGGAGCATGTTGTCGTTGTAGAAAAGCCTCTCGGAATACGTTCTATTCAGAAGGTCATAAAGCAGATTTTTCAATCATCCGGTGAAGAATCTAGAGAAGGGAAGAAAATATTGTCAGAGAGGGTCGAGCGTATCGCAGCTAGTCCCGTGAAGAGCGAGCCCTCCCTTGACGCTCAATCGCCACATTCACATGATCACAGTGGGGCTAAGACAAGTTCCCAAGGGAAGCTCTAGTATGGATGACAATTCCTTGAGGAAGAGAAGAAGGGAAGGGAGTGAGTTCGAGTATGCAGTTGGTCTCGCTTATGATGGTTCCAATGAGGAAGCTCCTCACGTCGTAGTAAAAGGGGAGGGATACACTGCTGACGAGGTCGTTCGTATCGCAAGACGATTCGGTGTTCCCGTCGTTGAGAGGGGAGAGATTTCCGAGCTGCTGAGTGGCATTCCTTTGGATGAGCGTATCCCTGAGGACCTTTATGAGGCGGTGGCGTTGATTCTGTGCGAGCTTAAGGCTTTCCAATAAGTGAATAACGCGAGAAGATGTGAGTGCTACTCAGGTAGCGCGAGCTATTGAATCCCCGAGTTGCTTTGGCAGAGGGATCGAAGTCCAACACGAATCACAGGACTATTCTAGATGGTATTCCGCATGGCACAGCCTATATCACTTCACGTCATCGGAGACGACGTTGATCATATTCGTATAACTATTCCGGTCGGTGAAACAGTGATTGGACGTGAACCCGAAGATGGAGTTGAGATTTCATATCAGTCAATATCTCGGGAGCATGCAATACTTGCGAATTATGGAGGACAGTGGTTTTTTCAAGATCTGGAGAGTACAAATGGCTCTTGGATTAATGGACTCGAAGCCGCTCCTCGTGAGTGGGCGATACTGCGTCATCATGACTATCTCCAATTAGCAGATCGAGTTTTCCGCATTCACTTTGATGGGGATGAGCACGCTCAAACCAGTGCTGCTGGGATACCTGTCTTGAATTCATATGCTCGCTCACTGTTTGTGTTCCGTGATGGGACATTTGAGAGAGAGATTCCGATGCCTCAAGATAGTAAGCAGCTTAAAGTGGGTGGAGATGGATGTGACTTGCCTCTTCGTACCGATATCTCATCGAGTCCAGGACTTGTTCTCAATCAACGTGGGGAGAGCCTTGTTGCTTATAGTGTAGAGCTAGAACACAAAACAGTACTGAATAGAGATCTGTTATTAAGAACATCAGAACTCTACGACCGAGATGTGATTCAAATAGGAGAGTATCTCATTATCATTCATGATCCTCCCTTGCTCGATCGTACCGGAGTCGGTGCTGGTTTTTCTGCGGGGAGTGGTGGCACAAGAACAGATCTCAGAGAGTGGATAGAGTCCGAAAAGCCGAATCTTCAGACATTCAAGGCCGCCAATCAAGAAGGACATCTTGCAGAGGATGGCAGCGAGCCCGTAGTTGAGCTAGCGTTTGTGGCAAATGAACGAGCAACGGTCATGTTTTCCGAGGAAGACGTTCCGTTTTCGCTCGGTGAATGGGAGAGTGCTCATGAAGATGGAGAGGTCTCTTTCAGTCGGCGCCCAACCCTAGTAGGACAATTTGGTCGACTCCGTGAAGAGGCGAATGAAGTGGCCCATTATGACTCACTACATGCATCTCATTCTGATAGCTCCAAAGATATAAGAGCAGTTTCAGGAGAGCGACTCATCTTTTTCATTGCAATATTATTATTCCTACTGTTGTTTGTTGTGGTCGCATGGTGGCTATTTTTATCGTAACAGAATAGGGCGTTCATTGTGATGTTATACAGCACGGTAACGGGAGGACTCTGATGAGCAGGCAACATATGCTTGTCATGCTTGTGATAACAGCGGGAGTGCTCGGCTTGCTCCTGCGAGCGAGCTACATGGAGCCATCTGATCAGGATAATGCTCTTGGGGGTCCGGATAATACGGAGCAAATGAGTCTCTCAGGGGTTGGCATTTCGGAGCAAAAGCGACTGAGGTCTTGGGATCCACATGAGCGAGTGAAACCAGAAAGTGACGGGGAATCTCGTCGTCGAAAGTCGCAGGTAGATACGATATCACCGTTTCCGGATGCCCAAGAAAATTTTGAGAGTAACGATTTCTCACCGCAACTTTTTGATGCCACTGCCATTCCGGGTGATATTGAGAATCTCCCGGCAGGAGAAACTGAATTCGATACGCTGCAGCGGAAAGAGTCGGCACCTGATCCGGAACCGAAGGAGAATGGAGCGAATGAGGAGATGTCGAACGATAAGCATCGGCTTGAGATGCTCTTTCATAGGCTGCAGCCAGAGCCGTCAACCGCGCAAATAAACGGAGAAGGGGTTGGAAGTGTGTCCGAACAGGAGCCGTCTCTAGTTGAGCAGCCACAGGGGAGCACTCGTCGAGCAGGTGTTCGAAGTGTATCACGCTCCGATTTGCTTGAGGTAGGCACGCCGCAAGGAGAGCTCCCTGAGGAAGGGCAGCCTGACTTCAGTAAGGAGCCGCTGCTTTCGGATTCTTCAGGGCACGCCCGTGGATACTCGATGTTGTATGCGATGCAACCAGAGGCGCGTGCTGTAGTGGAGGCTGAGCTAGCGATATTACTCTCATCAGCGATTCGGAAGGTGCACATCGGTATCTTAGCAGATGGAACCTTCGGCTGGGAGCCACAGTATTTGAAATCTCTCGTGAGTAGAGTCGCTGAGTCAGGTCGCGATCTATCACTTACGCTCTACGTCTCAAATGGTTCTACTCAGCGAGTTTTAGAGGAGTCTGCCATTACCGAAAGTTTTCCCCAATTATCTCCTGAGGAGTTCCGAGAGGCAATCCGTTTTGATCCGGTCGTGCGGAGTCAGTTTGGTGCTTTAGTTCGACGGGTGATTCCAATCTTTGTATTTAATCGTTCCATGAATAGTTCTGCACAGAATTATATTGTACCTATGCTTGAGGATAATCTTGATGCGGCAGCTTTTCAGGCAATGAAGGAGATTACAGAACAAGAGATTGGAGATCTCGCCATCATAGTAAGAAATCCGTGTATCGGATGCTATTCAGGGAATGACTTTACTCGTTTTGGTCTTCCTCTTGAGTTGCATGGAATGGAGAATATTAATCTATTGCGGCCAGGAGATACCTTTTCTCTCGATGGCACTGGATATCGTATTGAAAATGATTCGGGTGCTCTCCCACATGCGATCTCAGAGGGGGCTATGAGGGAGGTATTAAATCTTGGGAGAAGACTCCCTCTGCGTTACGTTGGGCTATGGCGATCCGATCGGCAGGGAATCTTTCCACGGACGAATGGAGAGCCTCCAAAGCCGCCTCGCGAGAGAACGTATGTGCCTCCGTCTGAGTTATTAAAAGAGATAGAGCGCGGCTTCCTCCGCTACGGACTTGAGTAGAGAGTTATTGTAACGTTGCTAACTCCAACCACTTTTTTGCCTGTTTCCAAAAGGGGAAAAATCCCTTTTTTGCTATTGGGAAGAGTTTCTGATCCCAGGGGTCATCGATGAGGAGTATCTCGAATCCACGTTCCTCTAAGCGCTTGATCACGGAAAGAAGCCATCTGATGTTTTCCCCCGGCTGAGGGCGAAGCATGTACGCAGTCTTCGTGTCGAGCTTTTGTAGGCGGTCGGTAAGAGATTCGAGTAGGAGTGGTTTCTCAGAGCTGTACCGAAGAGCAGCTTCCTGTAAGAGCTGTTTGCCCCAAGGCTCTTTTTTAGAGGCACTCCTGACTATTTCTGAAGAGAGATAAAGACATGGCCCTATCCAATTCTCGGGAGGAGTAAGCTGTTCCGTGGATAAAATAAGGGGTTGGTGTGATTGTGAGAGAGAGTACGTATACGGGACGAAGGGATGCGTCTCTCTGCTGAACTGAGCATCCTCGCGAGCACCGGTCCCTTCAGTTGCAAGATCCCCAACAGATGGTTTCCATCTGCCCTCAGAGAAGTGGTCAATATTGTGCGGGGTGGCAAGATAGATCTTGCCTGGGGTTTGAAGTCCGACGATCCAACGCCAAGAGAGGGTATTTGAGGCAGGGTCACCATCGAGAAGATGCTCATACATCCAGTGTGCACCAAGTTCCCAGGGAAGCTGAAATGTAAAATACCAGACACTCGCAAACCACATTCTGACATGGTTGTGTAGGTAACCAGTCTCTTTTAACTCATGTACCCAGTCGTTGAAGAAAGAAAGAGGAGTCTTTCCTTCAGTTGCTTGCGTATAAAGCGGTAGGGATTGAGTGGCATGTGGAAGGAGTTCGTTGACTCGTTGCTCATAGTGCTCCCAGACTGCTGGACGTTGAATCAGCCATCCTCTCCAGTAACTCCTCCAGACAAGCTCTTGAATGAACTTCTCAACCTGAGAGAAGGGATAATTTTCAATTATGACCTTAAAAATCTCCCGTTCATGCAGGAATCGGTGGCGGATAAAGGGGGAGAGCTGGGAGACAGAAGGTTGGGAGCTCCTGACGAAGCCCCGATCTCGCTCGTACTGGTTTGCACGTGTAAGAAATTCGGAGAGGCGGGATTGTGCAATTTCATAGTAAGATGGCTTCACAAAAGGACCTATCGGATTTGGGGGTGCAAGAGAACACGAATACCATTCGTGTTCTGCAAAGACGAGCCAAATGAAAATTCCTTACTCTTTGCAGTAATATAGGAAGTTGATGAGGCCCTAGCCAAAGGTGACTCCTCAACAGAAGCAAGGTAGATTCTGGGAGCAGGCTCGTCATTTGACTAGCGGAGAGAGTTTGGAGATCCTTTTATAATGCAGTCTCAATCAAACTCAATAAATCCTTCCCCTGAGCACCAAGAGCTTTTTGTAGCACTACAGGGATTTGTGCATGATGCGAATACCCCGAAGTGGCGAGAGCCCCTTGCAAATGAATCCTCTTTTTGTGGGCAGCAGAAAGTAGGGGAATATTCCGTCAGCTATGAGTTTGGAAAGTCCGAAATTCATGGAGGATGGATATTACACCTACTGGTGACTGCTCCGAATGGTCGTGATGTTCTGCAAGCAACAGGTCGTGGGAGAGAAGATCCGTTAGGGCAGCCGGAGAGCATTTCGGTGTACAGAGCCGATAGACTTGAGATGCCTTCTTTTATACACGCACTCAGTGCTCGATAGTTCGGCATAGAGAGATATTTACTAGCGCCTCCCTTTTCATTTAATCGAAATTTCGGTAAGAAGCTCTAACTTTATTGTCATCCTATTGTCGCTGGGAGGAGTGTATGGAGCAGATGAAATTTCACCTCGTAACGCGTAACATCATTCTTACGTTCACTTTGTGGATATTCATAACTTTTTTGCCCTGCGATACTCTCTGGGCACAATCCTCTGATAAAGGCGATAGGAGCCTTCAGCTTGGATTTAATATGGCTCGCGGAAATACGGAGACAACACTCCTGACAATCAAGTCTGCGGGAGATGTGACGTTATCCGAGAAGAATTCAATTCATTTTGACTACGAGCAGGGCTACGGTGACCAAGATTCTGAGAAGAGTGTTGACTTCACGAAGCTCTTACTCGCATATGAGCGAAAGCTGTCAGAGCGATGGTATGTGAGTGGACAAAATGAATTTTTTCGAGATGAGATTGCAGCCATTAAGTACCGTGAAATTCCTGCGGTCGTGTTCGGGTATTATTTTTCTCGTCAGAAGCCGTTTCTCTTCTCAGCAGGTGTCGGACCCGCCTATGTGTTTGAGCATGTCGGAGATGTAGAGGAGAACTATGCAGCTCCTCGAATTGAGCAGAAGTGTTCTTATGCGTTCTCAAGTGGTGCGAAGATTTATGAGAATCTCAGTGGATTTTTTCAGGTAGATGATGTTGAGAACTACTTCGTGAGGGTCGATGTCGGTATCGAAACTCCGATCAATGATTTTCTCTCGCTACATCTTACCTTGACCAACCTCTATGATAACGTTCCCGCCGAGGATAAACAGCAGAATGATACTAGGCTTATCTCTGCACTAGGAATTAAGTTCTGATGCGTACTCAAGCCGGAGTGAAAAGTATCAGTCTACGTTAAGACTGAGTTGATTGGTTCTACCGAAAAGCTCGGGAACCTCTAGGAGCCAGCTTTTTAGCAGACAAAACTCTTACGGGACAAAGGTGTCTCTGTAATCTTGTCTCGAGAGTTCTATTATTGTTCGGGCCTCATCGGCCCCATACACCTCAGCGATTTCTACCGTTGGGACCGCGCCACTGCTCGGTAGCTGTTTATAGGTGAGAAAATAGTGCTTGAGGCGTTCGAGAAGCTTTGGGGAGCAGTCTGATATTTCTTTCCATCCACCATAGATCGAGTCATTTTCTAGGACCGCAATGAGCTTATCATCCGCTTCACCATGATCAATGAGTCGAAGTCCACCAATCGGAATTGCAGTTACGAGGATGTCTCCGTGGGTCACTGGACGTTCCGTAAGAACGCAGATATCGATTGGGTCCTCATCCCCCTTAATGTGAGATTTTTTCGTCTGTTGTGAGCATCGTTCTCCTACTCGTTTTCCGGAGTATGTTTGGGGAAGAAATCCATACAGTGTCGGACAGAAGTTTGAATAGGTTTGGGGTCGATCGATTTTGAGGTGCCCTGATACCTTATCTATTTCATACTTCACGGTATCAGTTGGAACCATTTCAATATACGCATTCACGGCGTGAGGACACTGAGATCCGATATTTACTCCATGCCAGGGATGTGCCTTTGCTGATGCTCGAGGTTTCGTGTGAGATTCGTTCGTCTGTTTGCTCATAGACAAACGGTATACGAATCTCGTGGTTCAGACACTAGTGAATTTTCGCTGTAGGGTACTACGGAGGGGTGGTGAGCAGAGAGGAAGGATCGTCGCGACCCGTTCTGAGGGGAATGCCTCGTCACAGGCCGCGTCACCATTGCTGAGACTATTTCTTCTCGTCTGAGTACTTCATTGAGAGAATGAAGAATGTCGGAGCCCACAAACAAACAAAAAGTCCAAATCTCTCTGCGTGTGCCACGGCCTCTATCGAAGAGCCATC
>JBMTVV010000014.1:0-13814 GCA_049451755.1 Bdellovibrionota bacterium | reverse complement strand
ACTACTGAGGATGGCATAGACCCAACACCACAGACTCTCTCGCATCGCGAGCACGAGGTATAAGAGCGCGGTCAGGACACCTACCACCTCTACAATTGACATGCGAACCGCTAACTCAGGAAGTATGTCCATGTGAATCCAAAACTCCTTGGATCTCCAAGCTGAACATAGGTCTTACTCGGGAAATCAGGGGGTTCATTTCCAAAAAAGAAACCACGCACTGCATACCTCTCATCGGTAAGATTTCTTCCCCAAAACTGTAACCGCCATGTATCAGAAAAATAGAACAATGACGCATGCACAAGATGATATGGCTGAGAGCGTGCATCATGACTATCATCAAAGTAAAACGCATCTCTCCCAGAGATACCCGTTTGAATCGAGGTGGAATCATTGAGGAACTTCTCAACTTGCACTGCATATTGCCAAGAAGGCGCATGAGACTGCTGTCTACCATCGAGTGCGTCTAAGACCCCTTCGTCTACCTCGGCTCGAGTATCGAGCAGCGCTACCTGCGTCTGTAGAGAAAGACTATCAGTTATTCGTAGCGCAGACTCTAGCTCAGCGCCGATACCATATCCCTCGGCAGCGTTTTCAGTAACATAAGCAAAAGAGAGTGGATCATTTGGGTCAACCTGTAACGCGAGCCTTAACTGTTGCTCATCTCGGTAATTCAAGAAGGTGGATAATGCTCCTATTAGCCGATTATCAAACAACTGGAATCTCGTCCCGAGTTCAAAACTCAGGAGCACCTCGGGGTCATACTCCAATAATTGAGGAGGCAAGCTGGGACTTGAATTGAATCCTCCGCCTCGAAACCCACGCGCAAACCGGACATAAGGGGTAAAAGTATCGAGAGCCGTGTAGCGCAGCGCGACATCCCCTCCCCACATGAGATCATCTGGAGAGAAGCCTGATCCACGCGAGTCGAGAAAATCTGAACGACGCTCCTCACCTCTCAAGCCGATATGAAGACTCAGTGACCGGTTGAGTGGAAGGTCCACTGATGCAAAGCCAGCAACAATATCAGAGTTGTAATTTGAGCGGAGGTAATCATACTCCTGATTATCTGCAAACTCCGAGGTTGTTGTCCGCTCAGAAAGGTGTTGCCAGTATCCTCCAAGAACGTAGCGCAACGTCCCGGCCTCTCGCTGTTCCTCACCACGAAGACGAATCAGCTGAGCAGTGACATCCCGATTCCGCTGCGAGTCAGAGAAATAATCATACGGATCAAAAGGTGCCCAAAATGGATTATTCCCCCAATCCCCATCAAAGGAATACTCATTTTTCGCTTGATAGTAACTCGTATTCATATCCAAGTGAAGCGAGTCACTCAGACGGAATTCTCCACGAAGCGAGACGAGACGAAGCAACTCCTCATCACGTCCTGGCCTATCAGACTGCGTTTCAAAGCCGTTAAAAATCGAAAACGCATCATATCCATTATCTAAGTCGACATTGAGTAGCTGTAGGGTTACTCGAGCATCGTCAGAGAGTTGAGCCCGTACCTTTGCACGCCCAGTGAACTCTTGTCGCTCATTCGTATCATCTGAATTCAGAAATTCGTTGTGTCGGAATCCATTCTGCTGATGACCAAAGACTGAGACTCGAGCTGAGAGTCCTGGAGTGATGGTACCCCCGAGAGCCGAACCTATTGAGACAAGCTGATCGTTTCCAGCAGAAAAAAGCGTTGTACCACTGAGAGCCTCAGAGGGTTCGGCGCTATTGAGACTGATTGCACCTGCCATGGCGCTCGACCCGAACCGCGTTGGCTGAGGGCCTCGATGAACCTCCAGTTGTTCAATATCGAAAAGAGTAAGCGCTGCTCCAACTCCTGTCACATCTACATCATCAAGAATAACCGCCACTGATGAATTCGGGGCTCCTTCATACTGCTCAAGATCTCCTATTCCTCGTATTTGAAAGAACTTCGGACGGGAGCTACCACCAGAGAAATTGACATTCGGAAGTTGTATAATTTGATTTTGTAGGAAGTCCGTTCCGGTTTCCCGTAATTCTTCTCCCCGAACGAGGCTCACACTTCCCGAATAGCTCTGTAGTGATTCCGTCATCGGCAATCCCGTAACGAGAATAGTCGGCTCATTCTCTGAGCGAAGCTCCTCTGATTCAGCTATCGACGAGCTATCATGAGGTGCATCATCAGTGAGAAATTGCCTATCAGTGGACGTACCGACTTCCTCAGCAACGGCATACTCAATACCGAGAAGCAAAATAATACTGAGCAGCGGGGTAAAGATTACACCACTCAACTTCTCCAGCTTCAGGATTTCCAGCCTGAGGAGTTGAGAAATAGAATTGTTGATCGAATGTAACTTATTGGGTGTTAGCAAAGACATTACTCCTCCCTACGTCGGTATCAACCGCATCAGGTTCAACGGGTTTACCGATCTCGCATCGGAATCTCAGACTTGGACGTCTCCCCGGGTATCTCTTGTCCTTATCAACTTTCTTACGTCATGTCCAGCGTCATGCTGCTATCTGACAGAGAGAGAGAGAGAGAGGGAGCAGCGATACTCATTTTTTTGCAGAAATAAGATTTAAATGGTTTCCACACTCGCCAGTGACTCGGTATAGTGTCGACTTCAGGACGTGCCTCGGAAGGATTACTCATGGGAGACCGCAAGCTCGTTGCTCAAGAGCTATCGAAACTATTCCACGCTTTTTCTCACCCAGACAGGATTCGAATGGTCGAAGAACTTGGGCGTAGTGAATGTGATGTGCAGGGTCTATCGGATACACTTGGAATATCGTCCTCACGTGTATCCCAGCATCTCGCCGTATTCAGGAGTATGCGGCTTGTTCATGAACGACGTGAGGGGAAACATCATTACTATAGTCTGGTCGAACCAGATGTTGCCAAGTGGATTCTCGAAGGATTGCAGTTCACGGAATTGGGAGTAATCGGATCCCCATCTTTTAATAAGGCAGTAGCCCAAGTTCTGAAGGTCTGGGGCAACACGGAAGATAATTAAACCGCGAAGGGTGGCATTCTATTAGGGGCGGGGGACCTAATAACTTCCAAGGCTAGTTTTTCGTATGCATAGATACGCAGATATGCATATACTTATACCTGTAAGGGTTGGTTTCCACAAACGACTCTTCCAACACACAATTCCGTCTACGGACGTCAATACTCTGTGATCTAGCTGAGGTAATAGGTGGGGTGTAAATGGGTTCTATGAAAATGCAAAAACGTTCTGCCCTCACGGAAGTAATGGCTTCATTTGTGGTATTCCTTGTCGCACTACCACTGTGCATGGGTATAGCCATTGCCTCTGGCGTCTCACCAGAAAAAGGGATCATCACGGGTATCATCGGAGGCCTTTGCATCGGCCCTATCGCCGGTAGCCCTCTTCAGGTGAGTGGCCCCGCAGCGGGACTTGTCGTTATTGTCTGGCAAGTCGTAGAACAGTTCGGAATCCTCGGGCTCGGAGTCTGCGTAGCATTAGCAGGCACTCTTCAACTTATTGCTGGAGTTCTTGGTGCTGGTCAAATTTTTCGCGCCGTTTCGCCCACCGTTATCTACGGCATGCTATCCGGGATAGGTGTGCTCATCTTCGGATCTCAATTTCATGTCATGCTCGATGCGGTTCCGCTCGCTAGTGGTTTGAAAAATCTTGCAGATATCCCCCATGCCACGCTTGAAGCACTCTTGCCTCCCACGGGATCAATTCCAGACGCAGCTATCATCGGTATTATAACCATCTCTCTGGTAATGGTGTGGGATAAGGTCAAGCGTGGTCCCGCAGCCTTTATCCCCGGAGCTTTGGTCGGTGTATTCGGAGGTTCCCTCGTTGCGGCACTGGCGGCACTCGATGTGAAACTGGTCCAAATCCCAGCTTCTCTTTTTGACAGCATTCAATTTGCAACCACTGATCAAATCATCACCTTACTGACCTCACCTGGATTCCTTGTTCTTGCAATCAGCGTAGCGATAGTTGCAAGTGCGGAAACTCTCCTTTGTGCTGCAGCCGTGGATAAATTGCATACCGGGGAACGCACTAACTACAATCGGGAGCTGATAGCACAGGGAGTGGGTAACACCCTCTGCGGCGTACTGGGTGCTCTGCCCATGACAGGGGTGATTGTTCGAAGCTCTGCGAATGTACGGGCAGGTGCTACCACTCGTTGGTCAGCGACGCTCCACGGGGTATGGCTCCTTGCTTTTGTGCTACTTCTTCCACAGGTGCTTCAATATATTCCGACTTCCAGCTTGGCAGCACTCCTCGTTGTCATCGGTTGGAAACTCATTAATTTTCCTATACTCAAAGAACTGTACCAAAGAGGTCGTGAAGAGGTTGGAATCTTCCTTCTGACAGTTTTCTCTATCGTGATCTTTGATCTCCTCACAGGAATTGTCGTTGGGTTCGCTGCGACACTTCTGCAACTCATCTACCGTCTGACACACCTAGAGGCCCATTTCTTCCCCTCAGAGGAAGGTGGGAAAGAGCTAAACCTAGAGCTTGAAGGAGCTGCGACGTTCTTACGAATCCCATACCTTGCAAAAACCCTGAATAACATACCTGCGGATGCAATTTTGCACGTGCATCTCCATCACCTCGCGTATATAGATCATGCATGCCTTGAACTTTTAACACAGTGGGGTGACCAACACGAAAAATCTGGTGGCAAGGTGTACCTAGAGTGGGATCAGCTGCACCACTACGCTAACTCCACGAAACCAATTTCACGGAGAGATGAACGAGGAAGTCTTAGTGAAAAGGGAGAATTAAGTTTGAGGAAAGAGGGATAGAGCCGTAGATATGCAGAGCGAGTAAATCATATACATGGCTATGGAGGTGAAAAACGATGAATACAATCAGAAAACTGATAGAGGGGTACCACATCTTTCAGGGAACTACCTATTCAGAGATGAAAGGCACATTTGAAGAGCTCGCCAAGGGACAAGCCCCAGAGGTACTACTCATCACCTGCTCAGATTCAAGAATCAATCCAGAGCTCATTCTGCGGTACGCCCCAGGAGATGTTTTCATGATTCGAAATGCTGGCAATATCGTGCCGAGCACTGCTCACACTGGCCTAGGTGAGATGGGAACCATCGAATTTGCTGTGAGCGTCCTTAACGTAAAACACATTATTGTATGTGGTCATTCTGACTGCGGTGCAGTGAAGGGCATGCTCGATCCGACAAAACTAGAGGCACTTCCCTACCTCCAGGAATGGATCCTCCGGTCCTCAACTGACTTCCGCATTGATGAGGGTGCAACTCTTGAGGTCCATATTCAGCAGAACGTAGAAAACCAACTTACACATTTACGGCAGTACGACTTCATCAATCAGCAAGTTCAAGATAATAAGCTCTCCCTGCATGCATGGATGTATAACATTAGCGCCGGCACTATCCAGGCTTTCTCTGAGAGCGAAAAACAGTGGCTTCCCCTTTAGTGGATTCCCCTTTAGGCGAGATAGTTATTCATCGCTTCTCTAGCGATTGTTGGGATAAGACCCTTGCGAAAAATGACATCGCAAAACGATTTGCGTGTGAAGCACATCGTTGCTCCGCCTCACTTGGCGCTCGAGTCCCTAGTGAAACCATTACTTGCAATTGTATGGCAGTTTTCGTAGCACGAGCGCTAATCCGCACGTATTTGTGATACCAGCGAATATTAATCCACATCCGACGAAGCCCGAAATAGCGAAGAACCCAGGATGAACCAACAGTCCCAAAACAGTACCGATGACAACGAAGCTTCCTGCAACAATCTGCACCTGGCGCTCGAGAGCGATTGGAGCGGATAGGTCTTCCTCCACTGGCAAGCCACCCTGGATCCAACTATTCATTCCACCTTTAATTACTGACAAGCGAGCAGTTGTCGATTGAGAACGAGATAAGGCACAGGCCTTTTCTGCCCGACTCCCCCGCTGGCAACAAATGAACAGCGTCCCTTCAGATGGCAATGAACTTTCCCCACACTCAATTTTGCTGAGTGGGATATTCAGCGCTCCCTCAATGTGGCTACCTCGAAATTCGCTAGGTTCACGGACATCAATCACCCGGCATCCTTCATTATTTTTAAGAAATTCATAAGCAGCACTCGCTTCAATAGTCTCACCCACTTGAATCTCATCGGAACAACTTCCTTTCATATCTCTTTTCCTCTTTAGAAACTTATTCAACTGAAAACTGCTCAAAAGCCTCCATCGCTTCAGCGGCGTACATGAGAGAAGGTCCTCCCCCCATATAGACAGCAACACCCAACGCTTCGGTAAACTCAGATTTCGTCACCCCCTCTCGAATCAGAGCCTTCGTGTGAAATCCAATACATCCGTCACAATGACCAGCCACGCCTAATGCGAGCGCAATTAATTCCTTCATTTTGGTAGTAAGTGCCCCTTCTTTGGTTGCTGCCTTTGACATAGCGTGAAATCCCGCAAGGACATCTGGGACCTCCTTGGAGAGCTCCTTCAAAGAGTGAGAAATCCTACTCGTGGTTTCTTTGTAATCTTTTGACATTGCCGCCCCCTACTATATATAATATAATATTTATATTAATTATACTTTATATACTTTTCAAGATGTCAGTTCAAAAAAACATCTCAGAATTTTCTCAATGCATTCACTCGGCTTCTCAGTACCTGAAATGCCTCGGAAATCAACACAGACTTTTCATCCTCTGTTGCCTCTCAGAGAAACCGATGTGTGTCTCTGAGCTCCTTGAGGAGATCCAAATCTCCCAACCACTCCTCTCCCAACACCTAAAAGCATTACGTGACGAAGGCATCCTGTCTCATCGTAGGATAGGGCAAAAAATATACTATGAGATATGTGATCGAACATCTAAAACGATCATGAAGACCCTATCAGAGAAGTTTCAATCACCCCTGAAAAGCCGATAGAGCTATCAGCTTTTTATCCACGAACACGATACCACTTACAAACACTCCCTAAAACTTTCTCTCCCCATCGCAGGCAAAGTCATATCACTAACGCAACAGAGGCACTCTCGCCGCCGAATAGAGTCTGATGACAAAATATTTGGGAGTGCTCACCTATGCATATAACTGAATCAGCTTTTACACTCATCGAGCTCATGATTACTATGACAATCGTCGCAATTCTTAGTGCCGTTGCCATTCCGCAATTCAATGACTACCGCGCGCGCGGATTTGATGTGCGCGCACTTACAGATCTTCGCAACGTAGCTATTGCGGAAGAGGCATACTTCCTCGATAAAGAGGAGTACCTCTCGTGTACGAATGATAGTTGTGGAGCTTTGCCCGGGATAGCAAAAATTTCACCCGGGGTAGCTATCGAAATTTCTGCTTCAGATACCGGCTTTACCGGTAGTGCTTCTCACACACAAGGCAGTGGGAAGACCTTTACTTGGGATAGCCTGCAAGGAGGGCTGCTTCCTTAAGGTTCTGTTTCATATGAGGAATAGAATATTTTCAGAGTCACTCTATATTCAGAGTCACTCTATATTGAGAGTCACTCTGATTTTACGGAGCCGAACAAACCTGTTGTGCACTCGTCATTACATCTCTTTGGCTGGCATCCTTCACTTCGAAGGTACGAGACAGGGCTTCCTCAACGGTATATCGTGGCTTATATCCGAGCACCTCTCGAGCTGCTGAAATATCGAAGTAATGATCCGTGAACATTTCATCAACGAGAAACCGAGTAAACCTCGGCTCTCCGAGACTGGGGAATAGTTTACTGAGCAATTCACATACGGTCGCAGCACCGCGAGCAAGGCGATACGGGACAGCCCGCGTTATTCTTGGAATTCCATGGTACTCCAAGACCTCATCTATCCACTGCCAGAGCGGATATGGATCGCCCTGACTAATAAAAAAAGCTCTGCCACGACTCTCTGGGTTCGCTTCGAGTGCGTGCATAGCGAGCAGATGCGCCTCAACACAGTCTTCAATGAAGGAAAAGTCTACAAGATTTCTACCTCCTCCTATCCGACGCAGAGCACCACTCCGAGCTTTCGCAAGCACCGTCTCAGTAAGGTTCGTATCTCCCGGGCCAAAAATAAGATGTGGACGGAGTGAACATGTAGCCATCTCCTCCTGCTGCTCACGAAGGACTAACTGCTCAGCTGCTGCCTTCGTCTCCGGATAGAATGCCTCATAGTGCTCTGGATAAGGGGTAGACTCGTCTACTCCACGGAGAGAATGGCCACTGGCAATGACACTGGGGGAGCTTGTAAACACGAACCGTCTTACAGAAGCCTTCCGAGCGGCAGCGAGCAGCTTTCGAGTGCCCTCTATATTCGTCGCTCGAAAACGCTCATACTCTCCCCACATTTTCACATACGCTGCCGTATGAAAAATCCCTGTAACACCTTGAAGAGCCTCCTCGGGTACCGGATTAGAGCTTCCAATATCGTGAGAAAACTGTTGTACACCCAGCTCTGCGAGCTCTTGATAATTCGAGCGGGACAAGCTACGAACCTGTGCTCCACGGAGCAAAAGTGCCTTCACGAGGGCCGCGCCAAGGAATCCGCCACCACCTGTGACGAGAAACGTTTGTCCCTCAAAGGTTCCGTCTAATGCATTCATGCCGCTTCTTGTTTGACAACGTACTTACGAGCCCACTGACTCAGCTGATCACGGAAGATCTTTGCATTGTGGCGCCCATCAACAGGAAAGTTCGGATGAAAGAAAAACCACCGGATTTTTCGCGTGAGGTCGTATTGTGCAGCTATAGACTCAAGCTCTGCTAGAAACAATCTGCGACTCTCATCATTCTCAGGCCAGAATTCCGGATTCGGCTCTACCACCACTCCTGGATTCTCTCCGGCTCCAAGCCCAACAAGAGCACTCCGTCTCACTTTCGGCATGGTATTAAAAATCATTTCCGTTGGCACACTGTAATACGTTTGCTCCGTAGTCTCTACAACGTGAGCAACTCGACCACAGTAGTACAGTCGTCCACTTTCATCTTGATATCCAACATCTCCAACGCGATGCCAATGAGCATCATCGAAGGAAAACTTTGAAGATGTATTTGCTTCCACATTCTGAAAGTATTCCTTGCTGACATTCTCACCACTCACGAGAATCTCACCAATCTCACCAATACCAACAGGTATAATAGCACGTTCGTCTCGTAATTTCTTTCGGTCTACTATCAGAACACGCACTCCATCTATTGGAGTCCCAACACACAGACCTTGATTCCCACATCGGGATAGCCCCGATGACGGGCCACTCGCTAGAGTGCGACCGCTTTTCAGCTCCGAAACCGGCGACAGAGTCACCGGTAACGCCTCGGTAGCACCATATGGTGTGTACACCGCACCGTGTGGTAGTAGCTCCTGCACTCGCTCAGACACCTCTGAGGATACGGGTGCTCCGGCCATAAATATCTTTTCAAGAGAGGGGAAATCCTGCTTTGCTCTTACTGCATAGTCAGCAATTTTTTTCCAGAGTGTAGGAGAGCCAAAGGAATAGTTCACCTCGAGGTCATTCACTATTTTTACAATACGCTCAGGTGAGAGTGAGATTGGGCGAGATGGGTCCACATTCGGGAAGA
Organism: Bdellovibrionota bacterium; assembly: GCA_049451755.1. GTDB lineage: Bacteria > Bdellovibrionota_C > UBA2361 > UBA2361 > RFPC01 > RFPC01. Next base: position 4,288 of record JBMTVV010000014.1, on the reverse strand, counting down.
CACTACAAACCCCATTGGCAAGGTGAAAGAGAGAGAACACGGGTAACAACGGCAGATCGCGCTTCCCCTCACAAATCCCAAACTGGTCACGAAGAATTTGTAGCTGGGCACGAAGCATTTGATTCGTGTACAGAACACCCTTTGGTCGCCCTGTTGCTCCTGATGTAAATGCTATAAAGACCGTATCTGATACCCTCTTTGGAACAGAGAGAGGCTTCGAGGAGAATCGTTTCAAGTAGCTGAGCTTTGGTCCACCAGTATACACCCAATCACTCGCAGTCACGTGAAATTTCAGCTCAGGCATAAGCTCACGTCGCTTCAGACGAAGCAACTGTGCTCTCGGCGACCCTATCAGTACATGTGGATTGATATCTCGGATAGCTTTAAAGAGATTCTCCTTCCCCATCCCTGTAGCACTGAAGACTGGTATCGCAGCTCTTGCGATGAACGCATATGTAAGTGCAAGGAAATCTGCTCCGGGAGGAACCAGCATGACGACTCGATCTCCTGGCTCCAAACCGAGCTCAGTAAGTCCACGTTCATACTTACAAATCCTATCCCTCATCTCGCGGAACGATGTGTGCCCGTACCGAACCTGCTCTCCAATAAAAAGCGGCTCAATAACCGCCGGCTTGTTGCCGAGCTTCTTGCAATGGCCATGAAAGCTATCGAGTAACACACTCTCTCCATGGGGCTCACCAACTGCAAGTGGTACATTCACAGCCTCAGAATTCTGATAGTGGCCGGGTCCATTCTGAAGAAAGCCTTGAATCGCGGGGAGCGCAATCTCACGAGCATCCTCAAGGACGAGGTGAGAAGCGTCTGCTAATTCAATAATTTCAGCACTCGGAAAGTGACGAGCTACCTTGGTTAACATCTCTCGATGAAAACAGGGATCAGCTAACCCCCAAATAATCTGGACTTCATGGGCAGCAAGACGATGGATATTCTCTGCAAGCTCCATCATCGTCTTATAACTCGGATGTCTTGCATCAAACGGGATATCGTCTACGAAGTCCCAAATCGCCTTACGTGAGGAAATGGATTTATAGGGGGCATAGTACCCTGCCCTAACGGCCTTCGGTAACTTATGCGACACCCCCAGCACAGTAGTGAACCTCAAGAACTGCTTCGTAATCTGAGTGAGAAACTTTCCGATCAAGGGAGTAGCCGCTATCTTAATGAGTGGAGGAAGCGCCTCGGTCTCGGTTAACGTCGTATTGAGATAGACAATTCGATCTATTCGCTCTGGAAAGCGTATGGCCAAACCAGTTCCGATGGAGCCGCCCCAATCGTGCATCACAAGCGAAAAATTTTCTATTTCAAGCTTTTCGAGAAACTCTTGTAATTGATCAATCCTATCTTTCGCCCGATACCGAGTAGAAGGGGTTCTATCAGACAAGCCAAGACCGATGAAGTCAGGTGCGATAACACGAAATGTTCCCTTCAGTTGTTCAATCAGCTCGCGATAATAGAACGACCAGGTGGGATTGCCATGTAGAAGGACCACCACCGGCCCTTCCCCCTCGTCGATGTAGTGCATTCGTTGACCGGCGACGGTCAAAAACTTTGATGCAAAGGGAAACAACCCTCGAAGTTCTTTCGGAAAATTAGTTACATGCGGTTCCAAGCGTATGCCCCTTACCTCTTACTACCCGTATCATCTTAGCGATGGCTTGAGCACCTTCACTGTCGGGATTCACAATCGATGACATCACAGTACAAAGACATCACAGTTCTTACATATCACTTCCCGAACTACTGACTTTCGGCATTACGGGAGCAGCTCCACATCATACTACCAACAGCTCAGTAAGTGCGGTGGCAGGTTACTACCACTCTATCCCCATGAATATCGAATTCAATCCACTACCGAAAGCAGTGAGCAGCACCTTCTCACCGGCAGAGATCCCTTTCTCTTCGATACCTGTAAAGAATGCCGCGGGCAGTGATGCTGAAACGAGATTCCCGTATCGTTGGTAGGTAGTAAACTCTTTCTCCATATCCAAGCCCATCTCTGAATAGAAAGCGCGGTTTACCTGCTTTCCAACCTGATGACAGAAAATATGCTGAATATCTTCCCTCTCCCAGTGGAAGGTTTGGTGGAAATCGCCCCACATTCGCTTACCGAGGCGCGATGCTTCCACGATGAGATCTCCGGACTCCGTATGCATTATTGGATTAAGGCCGTTCTCTCTCGCTAGGTGAAAATCGGCGTTACCACGGCACAGATTACTGTGCTGTGAAGCACTCCTTGAGGTACAGCCGACAATTTTATGTGGATGAGCACTCAGATCGCTTCTTGTAACGATTGCTGCCGCCGCTCCACAACCAAGAGTAAACGTCGGTAGCAACTTGATAACTTCTTCTCTCGTGAGCTCTTCATTTTCGAGTAAGTGGCGAATACTGGACTCAATGATACACGCAATATTCTAGGCAGAGACAACTATTCCAGCTTCTATCGCACCCTGCTCAATCATGAGCCCAAGCATCTGAATGCCATTTGAAAAGCCGATACACGCGTTTGTGATATCAAAAGCCTGTACGGTCTCGTCCAATTCCAACTCTCGGTGGATGATGGTCGAGGTGCCTGGCTCAAAGTAGTCTCTTGTCACGGAGCAGTTAACAATAGCTCCAATCTTCTCCCGAGGAATCGTCATTGATTCCATGAGCTCCCGCACGACAGGGACTGCCGCTTGACTGGGAAGCACTGATGTGTCCCAAAAACGACGTGTCTTTACGCCGCTCAATTTTTCAAGAGTTCCAAAAGGTATATTCAAACGCTCATAGAGAGGCGCCAAGCGATCCTCAATCTCAGCTGACGTCACCTCATACTCTGGCAACTGAAGTGCATAACTATCCAGAGCAACATTCTTAAATTTGAGGGCAAACATATTTTTCACATCCTTCACAAGAGATACCGAATCGGCGGGTGGTTCCGAGAGGCTACCATCCCTTGGCAGCGGGAACAATAAATCAGCGGCTTTTTTGAAGGGGAAAAACCTCAAGCACACGCAGCGGGCGCAGAAAGTCCCTCAATAACTCCCCGAAAAGAATGAAGGCAGGTTGTTACTTGCCACTGGGCACGAGCACGCTCGAAATTATGGTCAGGACGGGCAACGGGGAAATAGACATCCCCACGCAGATAGTCAGCAAGAAACCGAGCTGTAAGATTAAAACTAACCGTAAATCCCGCATATGGAAGCAGCTCGTGCTCTACATCGGTGAGTTGAAAAACAGACTCGAGAAAGCCCCGAATCACAGCTTGCATAATATCGGTACTAACGCCCACTTGGGAAAGATCTCTCTCATCTTCTCGCCCAACAGCAGAAGCACTACGAACAAGGTCTCCAATATCATAGAGCGGGGTGGCAGGCATACAAAGATCAATATCAACGAGGCACAATACCTCATCTGAATCCTCACGAAACAGAAAGTTATTTGTCTTCGTATCACCATGGATAATCTGTTGACGGAGCCTACCATCTCTTATGGCATGGTGAATCCGATGAGCATCCTCCACATACGGCAACATCTGCTCATAAAGCTCTCGAGAGGCTTCAAGCCGTTCTGTTGCCGCTGACTCTAATGCCGCACCCAACTCACCCCAACGCTTGCCGGTATCCTGAAAGCCTGGTGTGTAATCATGAAGGTCATCAGACCGCAAATTCGATAACAAATAGAGAAAGTCTCCCGTCGCTTTCCCAAGAGCGTATCCCTTCTTTGCATCAGGACACACATCGTAAGAGATGCTGTCTTCAACGTAGTTATACGTACGCCAAAAATTGCCCCCGTGAGAGTAATACGGCTCACCATTACGTGTCGGAATAAGCGTGAGTGTCTCTGGAAAGCTCCGCTCAGGATGCTCTCTGACAATCTGAGAGATAATTTCTATATTCGACAACATTTGCTCAGGGTATTGGAATGCATTGGTATTAATCTTCTGATGAAGGAACCGCTGACGCTGCGCTCCCTCACCAACAGTACTGACATACGTTTCATGAAGGTGCCCCTGATATAGACGCGAGACTCCTATTATCTCTCCGCCGAGACGAAAGGCATTCAGTACTTGACGAAAGGTATTCACTTCTTCTTTAGAAAGCTCTGATAATCTTCTCATCGTCTTCCTCGCGCACGTCTAGGCGTAGCAATGGCAAGAGACCTCCTCAAGTAGCTGCACCCCATTGATCTCAGCATAATTTCTCTGATCCGAGGGGCTCCTTCCCGACTAGTCTTACCGTCTATGCTCCGCTCATTACTCCCACTGCTCATTACTCCCACCGTCTTG
>JBMTVV010000013.1:0-14446 GCA_049451755.1 Bdellovibrionota bacterium | reverse complement strand
CCCCTCCCCCTCATCTCGGTAGGAGTTAACCCCCACAACCCTATATGCATCCCCATCAACACGCTTTTGGAACTCATAGGAGGCTTCAGAGAGCTCTTTCTGCGGATAGCCTTGCTCTACCGCAGCAAGCATCCCTCCCAACGCATCAATTTTCTCGATGTAGGCAAGGGCTTCAGACTCAATCTGTGAGGTGAGCTGCTCTACGTAATAAGAGCCACCAAGCGGGTCAACAACATCGGCTACGCCCGTCTCCTCTGCAATAATTTGTTGTGTTCTAAGCGCCACCTTCACCGCCTGCTCAGTCGGGAGCGAGAGGGTCTCATCCATAGAATTCGTATGAAGTGACTGGACACCACCAAGAACTGCAGCGAGAGCTTGCATCGCTACTCGAGCCACATTATTCACCGGTTGCTGTGCAGTGAGGCTTACGCCTGCTGTCTGTGCATGAGTCCGTAGCTGCATTGATTTAACCGTTTGCGCGCCGAACCGATCTCGCATAAAACGCGCCCACATTCGACGAGCAGCACGGAACTTCGCAACTTCCTCAAAAAAATCATTGTGCACATCGAAAAAGAAAGAGAGCCGAGGAGCAAATTCATCTACTGGCATACCTCGGTCAACACAGTGCTGAACGTAGGCCAGGCCATCAGCAAGAGTAAATGCAAGCTCTTGTGCTGCCGTAGCACCTGCTTCACGGATATGGTAGCCGCTAATACTAATTCCATGAAACCGAGGAGCATGATTCGTGCAGTACTCGATGATATCACACGAGAGTTTCACCGATGGTGCTGGTGGACAGATCCATTCCTTTTGAGCGATAAACTCTTTCAGCATATCGTTTTGAATAGTCCCGCCTAACTTCGAGAAATCGTATCCACGTCGGCGAGCCACCGCGAAGTACATTGCCATCGCAATCGGAGCCGTACAATTAATGGTCATAGAGACGGTGACTTTTGTGAGGTCGATCTCTCGAAATAAGATCTCCATATCTTCAATAGTAGAGATACTCACCCCTTCACGACCAACTTCTCCTTTCGAAAGAGCGTGGTCTGCGTCGTAGCCCATGAGTGTGGGCATATCAAACGCCGTAGAGAGTCCTGTCTGCCCATTCTCAAGGAGGAACCGGAAACGCTTATTGGTATCTTCTGGAGTCCCAAATCCTGCAAACTGACGCATCGTCCATAATTTTCCTCGGTAGAGATTCGGGTGAATCCCACGAGTGAAGGGGAACTCACCGGGAAAACCGAGCTCTTCTGCTGCCGAGAAGTTTGACATCTCATCGTGCGTGACGACAGTCGGATGCGGACGGAAACTAATCGAGTCAAAGTGCTCTTTTCGTTGTCGTGCGTCGGGTTGATGCGTTGTTTGCCACTCAGCTTTTGATTGTGACCGCTTATTACTCTCTTTTGTCATACCGCTCTACTTCCGCTCTCATTCAATCCTGTGGCAAGCATCATATAGGCTGCCATTCACAACACCCGCACAGAGTGTATCAATCCGCTCTGAAGAAGGCTATCACTAGAAGACCCGTAAAATCTTTAGGAAAGGCAATTAATTACGCTCTTCCCTCAGGAGGGAGTCGGCAACGACCAGCCGTTGTATTTCGCTCGTTCCTTCGTAAATCTCGGTAATCTTCGCATCACGAAGATGTCGTTCTGCTGGGTAATCCTTTACAAATCCATACCCACCAAAGATCTGAACGGCCTTATTTGCAACCCATGAGGCCGACTCTGATGCATATAGCTTGGCCATCGCAGCCTCACGAATATAGCTCAACCCTTGGTCCTTTTTAAAGGCAGCCGAGAGTGTCAAAAGGCGCGATGCATCAACGCGGTTCATCATATCAGCAAGATAGTTCTTGATCGACTGATGCTCACAGATCGGTTTTCCGAATGTCTTACGCTCTTGAGCATATGCTAGCGCATCCTCAAGCGCAGCTCGCGCTATGCCCACTGCCTGCGCCGCTACCCCCGTACGCCCACCATTAAGAGTCGCCATAGCAACGTTAAATCCCTTTCCTTCCTCACCGAGCAAAGCAGATTTCGGAAGCTTCACATTCTCGTAATGAAGAGCACACGTAGGCGAGCCACAGATACCGAGCTTATCTTCATGCTTACCCCTCGTAATTCCCGGTAGGTCCAATCGGTGTACAAAAGCAGAAACGCCCTTGTACCCTGCGTGTAAATCAGAGGTTGAAAAGAGTACACAGGCATCAGCTTCTGGACCATTCGTAATCCAATTCTTGGTACCATTAACGATATAGCCATCCTCGACCGCTTCATAGCGACACGTGAGTGATGCCGCATCACTTCCCGTACCTGGCTCAGAGAGGGCAAAACACCCAAGCTGCTTTCCGGTTGCAAGTGGCGTTGCAAACTGTTCGTGCTGCTCTGGTGTTCCGAATTGAACGATAGGAGCCAAACACAATGAGCTATGTGCACTGACAATAATTGATGTCGAAGCGCACGCAGCAGCGAGCTCTTCAATGAGGAGACAGTATTGAACTTGTGTTAACCCCGAACCACCGAGGGATTCTGGCACCGTTGCACCCATAAACCCTAACTCAGCAAGCTCTGGCAGTAGTTCTTTTGGAAAGTAGTGTTCCGCGTCTATTTTTTGAGCGAGGGGAGCAACTTTTTTTCTCGCAAAAGCACGAGCCATTTGCCGAATCGTACAATCATCTTCTGTAAGTCCAAATCCGGTACCATCAAGCCAGCTCATATGCATTGCCTTTTCTTCATCTCTTCTCACTCAGCACTTCAGATATTTTTATCCAAGCGAGGGAAGTTTTTTTCCACCAATGATATGCAGATGAAGATACGGGACCTCTAATCCGCTATCTTCTCCACAATTCAAAATGAGTCGGTATCCCGTTGATTCAATGCCCTCTGCTCTTGCCACCTTTGCTGCAACGAGAAGAAGGTGTCCGAGGAGTGCCGAGTCAGTGTCTTCATCTGTTGCACCGATGTCACGAATGAACTCTTTCGGGATACACAACAGGTGAACGGGTGCTTGTGGCTGAATATCTCGAATGACGATACACTGCTCGTCTTCATAGACTCGCTCAGCCGGGAGGTCGCCCGCTATGATTTTATGGAATACAGTTATTTCGCTCATCTACCCAATTCCTTTCGGCATAAAGATACTTCCACTATAGGTCTGTCGCGAATATCCCCCAATAGCTTTCTCTCGATAGAGCAGAAGCCTCCTGAACTGAGATATCAACGAACACTGAAAACAGTGTCTCTCTCGGTAAGACTTCACTACCGCCCCCCAACGCCCAGAAGCCTCCTCATATCAGCACGGCTTTTGCAGCCAGATGAGAAGCTGATTGGATAGAACTTATACAACCAATACATTCAAATACTTATGCAACTCATGTTTTCGCTTACTGAGAAGCAACTTGTGCCTCAGTGGACACAAATTGACACCTTCTCATCGAAACAGTCGCACCAGAGTAACCTTCAACTCATAGACGGTGAGTTCCTAAAGCCTTTTGAGGAAGGGCTTCGCTCCCGAGGTTTTCTCTCCGCTTCGGAGGGCGTGGGTGAGTACCCGCTCTGGTTCTACTATGAGCAAGGACGGAATCAGGCGTTGTGGCAGTCGGGACGCTCTCTCTCAGATCTCCCCATGACATTCATCTGGATGAATCCCCTAACGCTCATCGAGCACATCATTGAGCAGGGTGAGGAGGCCCTCAGCCTACTTGGCTCTACTTCTACTGGGAGCTCACTTCAGATCCAAAAGCACACAACCACAAGAAGAGAGAACGTATCCGAAAGAACAACGTACTTACGACTTCTGAGCGAAGCACTAGAGCAATCCCTACCCCACCTTCACGCTCTCAGCGTTGTTGGAGCAGAACTCCAAGCCTCTCTGTCGAGCCCTGAGTTTAACGAAATGACCCTTGATAGCTTCGTACGGCAATGAGCCTCTCACGCATAAAAAAAGCCCGACCATATGGCCGGGCTTTCTTACTGAAAGGGCTATTCACCCTTTATATCAGCATTAACTTACAAGCATCGACTTAGAAGTAGCTGCTGAGTTGAAGAATCCAACGAGTTTCAATCTCATCGTCTTCTCCATTTACAGGAGCAGTCAAGTCTCTATCGAGCATTGAGTACCCGATTTGAGCTTTCATGTGGTTCTTCCACCAGTAGTAGTTAAGACCCACGTTTACTTCGTTAATGTCGTCTGCTGCAGCAGCACCGCTGTTACAAACGTTCACGCTGTTTCCAAGTCCACCTTGGATATCGTTGCCGATCGCGTTTCCGTTATCACAGTCGATGTATCCATAACGAAGAGCAATTTCCCACTCTTTCGGCTCGAGGAAGTAACCCACTTGAGCGTAGAACCCGTCCGAAGAAACGTCAGCTCCGCCGCCAAGGTCATGCTCAAGATTGAAGTACTCAGCATGGAAACTCATTCCACCCTGCTTGATGTTTACATCTGCGCTTACTACGGTCTCATCGACACTGGCACCAGCCAACACGTTTTCACCGAATCCAGCAGCAACACCAACGTTAATAGCCATATCCTCTGTGTTGTCGATATCACCTTCAACGAAAGGATCCATCTCACCCATGAGGTCTCCACGAAGAGAAACAACTCCAAGGTGCTTTGTATCAACACCAGTTCCGTTGAGCCCTTCATTTGTGCTGTTCCCGTTGAAGAGAGCTGCAGCAAATTGCCAGTCATCGTTCAGAGCAACGTTCGCACGAATACCCTGGTTACGCTGAATCGCATAGAAGTCACTGACAACAGAACGATCTGCGAACTGGAGGTTTTCAATCCGAGTCGAGAATCCACGAGAGATGTCAGGACGGAATTGACCCATTTGGATTCCACCCCAGTCACACGCGTTCCACGTCATGTAGGCGTCCAACAGAGTTGCACCGCCGTTGTTGAGTCCTGCTTCTCCACGACCCAATTCGAACTCAACATTGTACTCGAATTCCTCATGTAGGACAGAACCAGCCACGCCGAGACGAGCAGTTTGTACTGAGAATCCGGATTGGTTTGTTTCTCCAGGATTTACGTCGTTATCAACGTCAGTGAACGTGTAACGAGTTTGGAGCTTTGTGTAGATAGAGGTAGAGAATCCGGTATCTGCGAAATCGAGTCGTGACCCGTTTCTCCAGTAAACCTTTGCTCCACCTTCGTGATGCGCCCCACGGGCCTCACTCTTAGTGATTACTCCTTTCTCTACCAGAAGGTCCTCAAGGCTTTTCGCCTGAGATACTGCTGGAAGGAGAAGAAGTAAAGATGCCAATACTGTTAGCTTACGCATGCGCTTCTTAGCCTCCATTAGAACAACATAAGTATAGCGACTCATTTTTCGGCTAAACCCAGTAGCATGCGACTCAAGAAGCTTTCGGAAATTTTTTACAACTTTTTATGAATACTGGGCCTTCACCCAGCGTCATAGTTGTAAGTGTATACAAACCGACTTCTCTCTGTCTTCAATCTTCACCTTACTTGAAGACTGTTCACTTGGAGGTTGCGCTCTCGTGCAAGTACCACCCGGCACTAAAGCGTAATCGACCAAACACCCAATCAACAAACCCCCAATCAACACAGCGATTAATCAACACAGCGATTAATCAACACAGCGATTGAGGCGAAGATGACACCATGAAGATGACACCATACTGGCTCTAACCCTCTCTATCCGTCTTTTCCTCGTTTGGCTTCGAACTCCCCTCGCCTCAACAACAGGAGAAGAAAATTCAAGCATCCGAAACGAGACAAAAGCAGCCGAGTTCGCTAGAATCCGGGGGAAGTATGGATCAAAGTTTCGGTTCCCTAAAGATAAAATCTGGACCGATAGAAGCAGGTCCTACACCTACAAATCATGTTTTGAAAAACAAACGGCGGTATATTTAACAGTGAAAAACCCCTACTCCCTTGATACAACAGAGAACGAGCTGATTTCACCGGTAGAAGAGTTCTGTAGAAACGAACTCATGAAGCTCTGTTTAGAGGCGCTTGGTAATAAAACGACGTTTCCTCAAGAAGTATTTCACGCCCTCGCTCAACTGGGCCTTACAGGCCTTTCGATAGGAGAGGAGTTTGGCGGAATTGCCGGAGGCGCTCGACTACAGGCTGCCGTGTATGACCTTATCTCTTGTCAGAACCTCGGACCGGCTATCTTCACCTCTGTTCACGGGATGGTAAGTGGACTCATAGAAAAGTTCGGCTCTGCCGAACAGAAAAGCGAAGTCTTACCGAAACTGGCCTCTGGAGAGATGCTCGGAGCATTTGCCCTCAGTGAAGCAGAGGCTGGCTCGGATGCGAACAACCTCTCAGCCACCCTCACCGAAACGCCTGATGGATCAGCTTTTATCCTCAACGGTGAGAAGGCCTGGATTACAAGCGCTGGGGCCGCGTCCATATACCTCGTGTTCGCGCGAATGAAAGGTACAACTGGAAAAGACGGCGTGACTGCTCTTCTCATTCCGGCAGATCAACAAGGTCTTACAATTGGTGCTCCCGAAAAGAAAATGGGGTGAGAGCTCTCACCGATTGCGACCCTCACCTTCTCGGAGTCATTGGTCTCGAAAGAGTCCGTTCTCGGAGAAGTCGGAGGCGGGATGAAGATCGCTTACGGGGGACTCACCGGTGGACGAATTAATATCGCTGCGTGTGCCAATGGGCTCTCGCGTTCAGCGCTCAACCGTACCGTTGCCTACATCAAAGAACGAAAAGCCTTCGGCTCCCGACTCTCAGATTTCCAAGGTATCCAATTTAAAATTGCTGATATGCAGACGGCACTCGATGCAGCAACCCTCCTCGTTCGTGATGCGGCTATGATGCAAGAACGAGCGCCGGCTGATACTGAAACCCGACTGCGGGCAGCAGAGGCAAAACTCTTTGCTACTGATACAGCAATGCGTATCACCACCGAAGCAGTACAACTCCATGGGGCCATGGGGTACATGCAAGAAACTGGGGTAGAACAACTCATGCGAGATGCAAAAATGCTGCAAATTGTGGAAGGTGCCAATGAAATTCAGCGGGGGATTATTGCCCGCGGCGTGCTGGAATAGCGGCGAAACATCCCCTTCACCGATCCCTCAATGAGGCTTCCTGAAGGGTTTCCCCTCATAAAAGACGCTTTCTTACCGTTTCTTTTATCGTCCATCATCGCTATTCTTTGCGCATGCAAGACCAGATAACAGCCATTAGCAAAGAATTCGAATCGGCTCTGAGCGAGCTCAAAGATGTCACAGAGATGACTGCTCTCAAGCAGGCATTTCTCGGCAAAAAGGGCTCAGTCTCTGCTCTCATGTCACAACTCAAGGACTTAGACCCCGAAGAGCGAAAAGCCGTGGGGGGGCAACTCCATTCACTACGACAAGAAATAGAAGAGAAACTCGCCTCTTTCCGTGATGAGTTAGAGAGAAAACAGGTGAATGAGAAGTTAGAGGCTTCCTGGGAAGACCCGTCACGAAGGGGCTCACTCTTTGACTGGGGCTTAGCTGAGGCGGGACTCCATCCGATGAGCCAGATCCTGAACGAAACACTTGAGATCTTCACGAGCATGGGATTCGAAGTCCTCGATGGCCCCCACATCGAAGACGAACTACACAACTTTACTGCACTCAATATCCCAGAGTCTCACCCTGCCAGAGATCTCCAAGATACCTTCTGGTTTGAAGATGGAAAACACTTACTCCGAACTCATACAAGCGGTCTTCAGATTCGAGGCATGAAAGATCGAACCCCGCCGGTAAAGTTCATCGGACCTGGAGGAGTATTTCGGTGCGAGCGGACAGACCAGTGGCACGATTTTGCCTTCTTTCAACTCGAGGGACTCCTTATCGATAAAGGTGTCTCGGTGGCACACCTCTTGTACTTTGCAAAAACGCTCTTTCAAGAGTTATTCCGCACCGAAGTTGAGATCAGAACACGCCCGAGCTATTTCCCTTTCGTCGAACCGGGACTAGAGATTGACATGCGACGTGACGGCGGGAAGTGGGTGGAGATGCTTGGCAGTGGAATGATCCACCCGAACGTCTTAAAGCACATGGGAGTAGACCCTGATGTGTACAGCGGATTTGCCTTCGGGATTGGCCTCGACCGGCTACTCCTCATGCGGTATGGCGTTGAGGATATTCGACACCTTCGCTCGGGAGACCTTCGTTTCGTAAAACAGTTCTCATCATACAGGTCAGGAGGTGAGCCGTGTTAGTATCAGCCAACTGGTTAGAAGATTTCCTCTCTGATCCCTTTACTCCTTTAGAAAGAGAGCAGCTCGGAGAGACCCTCACACTGCACATGGCAGAAGTAGATGCCGTGACTCCACGAGGAAAGCACCTTACACAGATCTCAGTAGCACTCATCGAAAAGATTGAGCCGCACCCTGAGGCTGATCAGCTTCAGCTTGCTACCGTACGTATCGACAACGAGAACACAGAAGCCTCTGTTCAACGGGTTGTATGTGGAGCACCGAACATCGCAGTCGGCATGAAAGTTCCGTATGCACCGCTCGGAACGACATTCCCGAACGGACTGACCCTTGAACCAAAGAAAATACGGGGCGTCATCTCAGAAGGAATGCTCTGCTCAGCAGCGGAACTTGAAGTCGGGGATGATCACTCGGGAATACTTGCTCTTCCAGAAGACTCTCCACTTGGTCGCTCAATGACAGAACACTTCGATGTGAAAGCCGACCTTGTTATTGATATCGACAATAAGGCAATTACCCACCGGCCAGACCTCTGGGGACACATCGGAATAGCCCGTGAGTGCGGCGCACTCCTACAAAAAGGTTTTAAAGCCGAACGGTTCGGGAAAAAGTGGCAAGCGCAGATAGCAGAATCGATCCAAGGGAACACCTCCTCCCCTGTTACTGTCACAGTCGATCAGGGAACGTGCTGTACCGGATACTTCGGACTCTCAGTCGATAACGTCACTGTCGAGCCGAGCCCGCAGTGGATGCAAGAACGACTGCTCGCAGTAGGACTCCGTCCGATCAACAACCTCGTTGATATCGGTAACTACGTGATGCTCGAAGTGGGTGGGCCAGTACACATCTTTGATCGCTCGAAGATTACCGGTGGCACCATACGAATCCGGCAAGCGAGTGCTGGAGAAAGGCTCCTCTTACTTGACGAAACAGAGGCTCAGTTAACTGGCGAAGACACCGTAGTAGCGGATGCAGAAAAAGCGCTTGTTGTTGCTGGCATCATGGGTGGTGAAGAGAGCGGGGTCTCTGAAAGCACGACTCAGATCTTCATTGAGGCAGCGACGTGGGAACGATCCTCCATTCGAAAGACCTCAACTCGTATTGGGGTACGAACCGATTCTTCGAACCGTTTTGAGAAAGGGCTTGATCCGCACCTCATGCGCACGACGATTCTCCGAACACTTGAGCTCGTGCAAGAGCTCTGTCCTGGCGCAACCGTTATCGGCTCACTCGAGTATGACGGCGAGTCCTTAGAAGAGGCGCAAGCTCCGACGATTGTCTGCTCGACTGTAAAAATCAATGAACTCCTTGGAACTAAGTACTCTCAAGAAGAGATTACAGAGACGCTACACCGCCTCTCATTCTCAGTCTCATCAGAGGGTGACATGCTCACAGTTGGTGTCCCAACCTTTCGAGCAACAAGAGAATTCACATACATGGCTGATGTCGCAGAGGAAGTAGGACGCATTCGAGGATATGGAAATATCACTCCGGTATCTCCATACCTCCCTGTCACTCCAGTTCGCCGGCTTCCAGCCCATCAAGTGGAGAAAAAAATCTCTGACTTCCTTCCACTCCACGGCAGATTTCTTGAAGTGCAGACGTATCCACTCATTGGGGAGAAAGCGCTCGCACAGGTGGGATGGAAAAGTACACAACCACTCCTTTTGAAAAATCCACTCTCGATAGAACAAGACCGGATGCGACCGTCTCTTATCCCTTCAATCCTTCTTGCGATGCGAGAAAATGCAAAGCACTTTGAGAGCTTTCGCATGTTTGAGGTCGGACGTTCGTATCACCGCTCTTCTCAAGAGGGTGAGTATGCGGAAGAACGGCGAGAGCTCTGCCTCGGCATCTACACAGAGGACTCGAAGGTCAATCCTTTTCGCTCGCTCATAGACGTCATGGAGCCCCTCATGGAACACCTCGGGGTAACCGCACAGTGCGTTGAGACGACAGAGAAGTTCCCTCACCCACTCATTCCGCTTGAGTGGACAGGTCGACATCCGTTTGCAACCCGAACCTTTAATGGATTCGGAAAGAGTATTGGTGAGGCGACTGAAGTACACCCCCTCTTGCTCAAATCACTCAAGATCAGAGGACGAATAGCGATTGGCGTTGTTGCAATTGACCCGATTGCTGAGCGCCTCAATAAAGTCTCATACCCGTACGAGCCGCTTAGCCGCTACCCATCTGCAGTCTTTGACTGCACTGTAAGTGCTGCGCCACGGAGTGAGCTCGAGACACTTACATCCGTCATGCGGCGATTTAAGGACAAGCGGGTTCTTGACCGAGCGATTGTCACAGAGTACTCACCGTCTGCAGAACAACGGTACGTCACCGTGCGATTTCGGTTTGGAAGTAAAAGCGAGACGCTCTCAGGAGAAGACATTAAGTCATTGGAAAATATGGCAATCGCTCACCTTGAGAAGAATGGCTATCCCTTAAAAACGGGCTAAGGACGAGGTCCTCCATTCACTAAATAAGTTTGCGTAAGAAAGGGAAAAGCGGTTCACTCGTAGGGGTGTATTGGGGCTACACGTATACAAAAGACATATACTTACTATGCCATACGATCAGTCACCCAACCAACGAAACATCCCGAACACAGTCGACGAGATCCACGTGCTAAAAATTCCATCGAAGTGGAGTGATGGGACCGTCGCATACCACTCACTTGCCTATGGTATGGCAGAAGGATTCGTGCAGGCGTTTTATCTCTTTGAGGCAACACAACAACTTGAAATCGAAAACCTCCATGAGGAAGGAGACCGGATGTCCGTCTCAAAATTCACTCTTTCAGGGAGTGTTTTCGAGAACTCCAGAGTGAAGTCCTTGCGAGCGTTCGAAACCCTCATCCTACCCTACGAGGAAACAACCTCGCCTCACTCTCCTTCCAGACTCCATCAGGTGAGGAGGCGAGGATCTACTGCATCATCAGCGAGCAAATGGTCGTACGAGAGACTCCCTCGGGTAAAGGCATTGGAGACTGGGCAGTACTATCGGTAAATAGTGTTCCACGAGAAGAGGGAGTGACCTCGCTCAAAACAAGCCTGTGGGAGAAGACCCCCTTTGAGGAGAAGAAGGTCGTCCCGCCACGAGATCCAGCTGAGCTCAAAGACTTTTTGGAGGAGAAGCTTGAGCAGCTTGCACTCATGGCTCGCCTCAATGCCCGCTACGAGGTTGAACGGGATGAAAATGGAGATTATGTAGAGATTCAAGATCTCCCAACAAAACTAAAAGCGTATCAACTGAGCCGTTACATCGAAAAGAACTTTTCTGACCTCGTCTGTGACACCTATCCATACGAGTATGAGGACTACCGAGGGATAACGTTCTGGGCTGTCACTGTTCACTACGCCGATCCTGATTCTGATAACCGGTATTCTTTCTAAGCACATAGAGTGTCGGCCGAAATGAACCGTTAAATACCGAGAGCTCACCTATTCGTTCCCACTGGCGAGCATATTGTTTTAAAAGATGACTCATCGTCTGGATTGCTTGCGTACAGATCATGAGGATTCCTCCGGCCTTTAGCACCCGATACGCTTCTTGAAAGAATTTTTCATACAAGGCCTCTATCTCTTGCGCCTTCCCATGCGCCTCACCCCACGGCGGATTCGTCACAAGAGTATCAAACATACCAGACGCCATCGGTATCTGAGTTGCACTGCCTTCATAGAGCTCACACTGCATATGCGCACTCTTCTGAGCGAGTGCCTGAGTGTTCTCTCTACACGCCTCTAACGCTTCCAGAGAGATATCCCCACCGAACAACTCTATTGGCAACCCACCGAAGGACTTTCGAGAGTCATACTTTTTACTCATGAGCTCACACAATACCGTCCCACTCCCACAGAAAGGGTCAAGAATAGAGAGCGCTTGCGAGCGCAGCAGGTGTCCGCAGTGTGCTTCGAGTAGGTGCGCCATTGCAGCTCCGATATTTGCATGGAGTGCCCCTCTGTAATCTGTAACGCGCCACTTCCGCGCTGAAAGTGGTTTCGGTGAGATACGAATCACAACATCCCACCCATCAAGGAAGAGCGAGCGCCGGATTCGAAAGAGGTGCTCTCCTGCTTTTTCTCCTTCTACTGGCTCGCCCTCTTGAAGAGCGCAGTGCCGAGCTATCTCTTCCCGAATACGGAGAGCTTCCGGCGAGTCACTCCCCTGCATGACAAAACGGCATGTCTCAGTTTCAAACCGGGTAGCCTCTCGAATAATCTTTACTACGCTCACTGTTGTCTGAAGCGCTTGATGACCCCGTAAGGTGGCGGGCCGTTTCCCAGGGACTGAAATGACAACATGTGCAGAGGCCACGAGCTTCAAGGCAAGGAGGCGCGGAAGATGCTCAGAAGAGAATCGAGCGAAGAGCTTCCCCTTTTCTTTCAACGCAACGTGTGACACGCCGTGCCGTGAGCACTCTTCGAGTGCGAGTGGCTCAAGCCCGGGGAGGACTTCAAGTTCAAAATGACAAACTGGATTCACCCTTAAGGCTATATCACGTATAGTCGTGGCATGTCATCGAAGCTTGTACAACTAGACGCAGTTCAGTGGTTTCTATACCGCACTGATATCTACTCCCAGGACACTAAGGTCCTCATCTGTGGCGCCGAGGAGCACCCTCTTCTAGACACCCTAGGAGTGAGCCGAGTCCGATTCAGTCAGTCTGATTATCAGAAAGCTTCCATCCTCACGAAACGAGGGTTTCAAGAAGATGACGGTGCATTCACACCTGAGACTATTATCATTAATGGCGAGCGCTCACGGAGTTATACTGAGCTTCTCATCTCAGAGGCTGCTCAAAGAGTCTCTCCGAGTGGGCAGGTGCTTATTTGTTTAGGCTCTAAGAGTGGTGGAGATGCATTGGCAAAGCGGTGTGCGCAACATGTCACGATGGAAATAGAGTCAAAGCATCGGTGCAAACTCATTCTTCTCACAGCACATGAGGCAAAAGTAGTGAGTGAGCATTTTGATCCCCTTCCCTCACCACGAGTTGTTACTCATCGCGGAATACCATTTACGACACACCCTGCTCTTTTTAGTTGGCAAGAGGTTGATGAAGGCACCTTACTCCTTGAGCGTGTACTGCAAGAGACAGGAGCATGTGTCACAGGAATGGGTGCGGACTTTGGATGTGGCTGGGGTGTTTTAGGAGTTACCTTACTGAAAGAGCATCCAACGATAGAAAGTATAACTTTTGTTGACAGCGAACGGTGGGCGATAGCATCTGTTGAGAGCACACTAGAGGCTCTTAACCTGAAAGAACGAGGCCATGCTGTGTGGGGTGATGTCGCGCAGTGGGAAGAGAGAACATTTGACTGGGTGGTATCGAATGTTCCGTATCATGCAGGAGGTGAGACGGACTATTTAATGCAGCTTCATTTTGTAAGTGGAGTTCTGAGAGGGCTTCGTCGGGGCGGTGCTGCTTTTTTGCTGTGGCATCATCTCAAGCCTGAAATTTTAGAGGGCTGTGAGGGAGTTGCTTCGATAGAGGTACTAGCAGAGAGTCAGCCGTATTCGGTCTTGAAGATCACTGGTAGGTAGCTTCTGTAAATTACCCTTCTTGAAGGCCTTTTTCTTCGCCGTTCCGCTAAAAATATTCCATTGTGAGGCGATCTCTTGATCTCTCTTGTAAAGAGGCTAATAATCTCGGCTACTTCAAAATGAAGTGGTGGCTGTAGCTCAGTTGGTAGAGCCCTGGATTGTGATTCCAGTTGTCGCGGGTTCGAGCCCCGTCAGCCACCCCAACTTCGCTCACACCCTTCTTCGAAGGCTGTGAGCTTCGTCGTGGCAAGCCCACTCTATACTCAAGAATCTTGCGAACACGGTGAGCGAAGTTGGTCACGCTCTGTCACGCCATAGCGGAGCGACGGCGGGCTGAAGTCCGCATGGACGAAAGCGGGCTCGACTACGCCAAAGCCTGTCACGCTGTAGCTTCAGCGAAAGCGGGCTTCGTCGTAGTAGACTGTGTCAATAGAAGTTCGATTTCCAAGCAACTTTTTCACCGAATACTCGATTACACATAGAAAACAAATCTTCATCTCTGTAATCGACTATGCACTACGTTTACATCCTCCAGTCCACTAGGAACAAATCCCGCCGATATGTTGGACTATGCAGCGATCTTAAGAATCGCTTAAAGGAGCACAACTCTGGCGAATGCAAAACGACAGCCACAAATCGCCCTTGGCGCATCGAAACGGCAATCTTCTTCAGAAATGGAGCAAAAGCACATGCCTTCGAACGCTACCTCAA
>JBMTVV010000012.1:0-14617 GCA_049451755.1 Bdellovibrionota bacterium | reverse complement strand
GAGATTGCAGCAGAAGCACCGCACAGTGCGAATACATCAGTATCTACATTTGGATCCGCCGACAAGACGGTAGCCACCACCTGTACTTCGTTACCGAATCCCTTCTTGAACAGCGGACGGCATGGGCGATCAATAAATCGTGAGATAAGAGTTTCGCGCTCGCTGAGCCGACCTTCTCTCTTAAAGAAACCTCCAGGAATCTTTCCTGCTGCATAGGCCTTTTCGACATAATCTATAGTGAGTGGAAGAAAGTCTCCGCCTCTATCATCTCCCATTACGCAGGTGACGAGTACTACTGACTCGCCAGCACGAACGATAACGGAAGAGGCTTGCTTTGCAACCTTCCCAGTTTCGAATGAAAGATGAGTTCCGTGGAAGTCTGTCTCTGCAGTAATAGGTGTTCCAAGTGTTGTTTCTGACATGTTTTTTCTCCTTCAACTTCCCTGTGAGCCTACCTTAAAAATGTGCTCACCGAAGTATTATTTTTATCCATCTATGAAATTTTTGTCCCCACGGCTCGAGCACGGGTATGCGTCATCGACACACCACCCTGGCGAGGAGTTCTGTGTTGATGTGTAGCTACAAGTGCGCTGCGCATAGGATACAGATAGTGTTTACACCCAACACCCTCCACTCCTGCTAGTCCTTCTCGTAAAAGAGAGAGCAAAAAGCTAAGGCTAGAACAAGGGGCCGTATGTTGAGCTCGTAAACGAACTACTTTCTCAGGCCGAGTTCACCAATAAGTGTTCGGTAGCGAGTGATATCTTCTTTCTTCAAGTATCCAAGAAGTCGCTTTCGTTGAGAGACGATCTTCAAAAGACCTCGCTTTGAGTGCTTATCAAGGGTGTGCTTTGCAAAGTGCGTCTTTAATTGCTCAAGACGACGAGTGAGGAGTGCTACCTGAACTTCAGGGGAACCGGTATCGCCTTCTCCTCTTTTAAACTTTTCGATGATGTCAGCTTTCGTACCGACAGTTGTTCCAATCTCTTCAATGCTTTCTTCAGCTGGCATGTAACATGCTCCTTCAATTTCTTAGTGTTACACTTTCTTGTTGTTGGACCCCTCGGTCATTTCATCGAAGTGGATGACTTGCAAGAACTCATGCTGTCTTGCAAAAGGGTTTTTAGCTGAAGACTAGTAGGTAACTATTCCTCAGCAAAAAACTCTCTGCCGAACTCGCAACAAATTCTGAAGTCTCCACGTAAAACGAAGGAGCCAAAATACTTCGAAATTATGGGCAGTTAAGGCAACAAAGTCAACGTCTGCGGGCTGAGAGTCCCCGTCTGAGCAAACTCCCCTGCACAAGTGGGTAAGAGACAAAGCAGCATGGCCGGGTGATAAACACGAAGCAATGTTCTCTAACAACCTGAATAGACTCCAGAATCTTTGGTGGCACATGTCGACGAGGGGCACAACCCAAGCTGATGACCCATGTCCCTAACTGGAGCGAAGAGGTGGACCCCGAACAAAGAGAATTACGGACTGAAGGCTTCACGCCACCCTCGTCATGCACGGCTCATCCGATCAGAGTCTCTCATACATGCGTAAGTAAAAAGGCAAAGAACTCTGCTAATGAGATAGAGTACCCTTGAGGAATACACTACAAGACATTACTTAGACTAGGTCACTGGACAAAAGGAGCCACCAATGACAACAGCAGAGATGACAACAGCAGATGAAATCTCTTTTGAGGATTTTCATAAAGTTCAGATGCATGTTGGCACTGTTCTTACAGCGGAAGAGAATACAAAAGCTCGAAATCCAGCCTACGTCATCACGATTGATTTCGGACCCGTAATTGGGGTAAAGACAAGCTCTGCCCAAATTACAGAACGCTATACGCCAGAACAACTCATTGGCAGTCAGGTCATTGCTGTTACGAACTTCCCACCAAAAAGAGTCGCTGGCATTAAATCAGAAGTGCTCGTACTTGCTGGAGTCTGCTCAGAGAGTGGGACGACCCTACTGAGCCTTACCCACGAAGTTACCAATGGAACGAGAGTTCTCTAGGCTCGCTTACATTTCACCGACTTATATTTCACCGGCTTACAGTTTACTGAGCAACTCAACGGCTTCTTGAATCCGGCTCACGACCCTCTCTTGCCCTAACACCTCTAGCGACTCTGAAAGTGGAGGAGTGGCTTTCTTCCCTAGCACCGCTATTCGAACCGTAATAAAGACCTGACCAGATTTTATCCCCAGCTCTGATGCAACTTCTTCAAATACTCCATTAATTGGCTCAAGTGAGAAATCAGGCAGCGCTGAAAGACGAGTGGCGCACGCTTCGAGTATCGAACTCGCCAACGCAGCATCTACCTTCTTCGAAAGCATCTGATCCATTTCACGCTCAAAGTGCTCATCTCGCAAAAAGCGCAACATATCTGGCACCTCCGCAAGAGTTCGAACCCGCTCTTTTACGAGCGCCACTAACACGCCAAGCTCTTCTTGAGTAAATGACAGCTCAGCTGCCTCAATAAACGGAGCACTCTTTGCAAAGAACTCATCATCAGAAAGCTTTCGGATATACACCCCATTCATCCACCCAAGCTTTACATACTCAAAAACCCCTGATGAGGAATTCACATGGTCCAGTGAGAACTTCTCGATGAGCTCTTCTCGAGAAAATACTTCTTGCTCATCGCCTTCTCCGGGAGACCATCCGATGCGAACAACAAAATTAAGTAGCGCTTCGGGGAGGTACCCCTCATCACGAAATGCACCCCAAGAAGTGGACCCGTGACGCTTTGAAAGCTTCTTGCCATCGGGTCCAAGTACCACCGGTAAGTGACAAAAAATTGGTGGCTCCCACCCCAACGCCTCATACACGAGCAGGTGTAGAGGTGCAGAGGGAATCCACTCTTCCCCCCTCATCGCATGGGTAATCTTCATGTCGTGATCATCGACAACAACTGCTAGGTGATACGTCGGAAAGCCATCACTTTTCATGAGCACTGGGTCACGAAGTGGAATCTTCTCCCATTCAATCCTCCCCCGAATACCATCATGCATTACTACCTTCGGATTGTGGGGCATCTTGAAACGAACCACGTGTGGTACATCCTTTGAAACCTCACGGGTCCGACAGTATCCAGAGTACCCTGGTACTTCCCGTCGGGCTTTCTGCTCATTCCGCTCTTGCTCTAACATCTCAGGGGTACAGTCACACCGAAACGCATGCCCTGAAGCAATCAACTGCTCTGCAACCTCTTGATACCGCGAAAGACGAAGACTCTGGACGTACGGGCCATACGGACCTCCATCAGCCTTCCCATCTCCCGGAGCACACGCGGGACTTGTCCCATCAATAGCTTGTATCTGCTCACTCGTGGGGCCTTCATCGATATCAATTCCAAACCACTCAAACCCATCAAGAATTGCCTGAACAGCACCTTCTACCCGTCGCTCCTGGTCCGTGTCTTCTATCCGTAGAACAAACTTTCCTCCGTGGTGTCTTGCAAGCAACCACGCATACACCGCACTCCGAAAACCACCAATGTGCAACATCCCCGTTGGACTCGGCGCAAAGCGTGTTCGAACTTCTGTCATATCTTCCTCTCTCTCTCTGAAATCACACGTACGATATAGCCCCGCTCACACCGAATCAAGGCACCTCTTTTGCTCCCACAAAGCGCGCTATACCGCACTCACCCTGTTCACGAGCTCCCGGAACTCCTCTTCACTCAGTATCGTAACACCAAGCTTCTGTGCCTTCTCACGCTTTGACCCAGCAGCCTCCCCAGCGACCACATAATCCGTCTTTCCACTTACCGAAGATGAGACCTTCCCCCCCAGTCCCTCAATTTCGTCTTTGACCACATCACGACTCACCGAGAGTGTCCCCGTTAAGACAAACGTCTTTCCAGCAAACGGCGCATTCTCAGCGATAACCGCTTCACGCTCAAAGACAAAACCACTCTCAATGAGGCGGTCAAGCAGTGCCTGCTCCTCTTCACTCGCAAGAAAGTCGAGTACTGACTGTGCTATCTCAGGACCAACCTCTGGTAGCGCCAAGAGCTCTGCCTCAGTAAGTGCACGGAGCTCCTCGACTCCACCAGTAGCTTGCCCAATAATTTTCGCAGTCCGCTCACCAACGTGACGAATTCCTAAGGCAAAGAGAAACTTTGAAAAGGACACCTTCTTTGACTGCTCAAGGGCAGCGATAAGATTCTCAGCCGACTTCGCTCCCATTCGTGGTAGCGCCGCTATCGACTCTGCTTCTAACGTATACAGATCCGCGATATCACGAATAAGTCCAGCCTCTACAAGCAGGTGCACCATCTTCTCGCCAAGACCCTCAATATCAAGGGCATTCCGACTACCAAAGTGGATAATCCGTTGCACTGACTTTGCCGGGCACCTCGTATTCGGACACCGAATAACTGCTTCTCCCTCAGGACGCACCACCTGCGTTCCACACACAGGGCACTCCGTCGGAAAATGAAACTCGCGTTCTCTCCCCGTCCGCTTCCCAGGGATGAAAGTCACCACTGCCGGGATAACATCTCCCTGACGCCGCACTACCACAGTATCCCCAATAAGAATCCCCTTTCGCCGAATCTCATCTTCATTGTGAAGGGTTGCTCGAGAAACAATTACCCCTCCAACTCGTACCGGCTCAAGCTCAGCAACTGGAGTTAACGCCCCTGTTCTTCCAACCTGAATGTGAATGTCTTTTAAGAGCGTATTCTCTTCTACCGGTGGAAACTTCACCGCTATCGCCCACCGTGGAGATCGCTCTTTCGCCCCAAGCTCTCGTTGGACTTCAAGCTCATTTACCTTCACGACAAGCCCATCGACTTCAAATGGCAAGGTCTCACGACGTGCGATCGCATCACGATAGATCGCTTTTAGCTCATCACCTCCCGTACACCGAGAAAACAGTGGTGAAACCTGAAATCCAAGCGCTTCTAAAAACTGAATTGATTCATAGTGACTTTCAGGAAGGGACTCCTCGCCCTCTCCCATCAACGCATAGGCAAAGAAACTTAAGGGACGCTTTGCAGTAATGCGCGAGTCAAGTTGTCGCAGACTCCCAGAGGCTGCGTTTCGTGGATTTGCAAATGGTGGCTCGCCTACCTCTACTCGTCGTTCATTGAGGGCAAGAAAGTCAGCTATTTGAAACAATACCTCTCCACGTATCTCAAGCCGTCCTGACGGAACTTGCTCACCAGCAAGTGTCAGAGGAATCGCTCGTACCGTGCGTAAGTTCTCGGTCACATCCTCCCCAACTTCACCATCACCTCGGGTGAGACCCTGCACGAAAACTCCATCTTCATAGGTGAGTGAGACGGCGACACCATCAAACTTATACTCCGCTGTCCACGTGCACTCAGCACCACCCTCGATCTTTGATAAAAATCGTTCAGTCCTCTCAAGGAATGCTCCGAGCTCCTCTTCATTCATTGCATTATCAAGGGAGAGCATCGGCTCACGGTGTCTTACTGATTGGAATGCTTCTAATGGTGAGGCGCCAACTCGGTATGTCGGAGAATCAGGTTGGCGGAGCTCTGGATACTCCCCTTCAAGCGCCTCTAGCTCGCGCATCATCCGGTCGTATTCCGCATCGCTCACTTCCGGTGCTTGCTTTTGGTAGTAAAGGTCTGAGTGTCGCTTTAGCTCTTTCGTGAGCCACTCGATCCGAGACTTCTTCTCTTCATCTTTTGCTACTGACATCTGACACTCTATTGTTTTGCTGAACCAGCTCGTGTGCTTGCCCCACCCTCAAGTAAGCGCGAGACCTCTAGCTCAAAACGGTTCATAACTGCTTGCCAGTTATACTCGGTCTCAACATATCGCTTCCCTGAAGCACCAAGCTCTGAGCGGAGCGCACTATCTTCTGTAATGACCTTCACGGCACCTGCAAGATCGAGTGCATCTCGAAAGTAAAGTCCTCCACCTGAGCGCAGAATATGATCTTTTGTTACTGCACATGCATCACTTACTAGGACTGGAGTCCCAGCTAACCATGCTTCCATCATCACAATGCAAAACGACTCGTTCACCGACGGCTGGATCAGTGCTTGTGCATCTCGAAGGAGAAGACACTTCTCATCTTCACTCACTCGGCCTACTGGTATGATATCTTTTCGCTCACTGTACTGAGGCCGCTCTAAATCAGAAAACGATCCGCCACCGGCAATGACGAGCTGAAGCTCCTCTGGAAGGAGGCCTCGCTCTTTCCCTTCGACAAAATGATCAAGAAGGATATGCGCGTTCTTTCCCGTTTCCATCCTTCCGAGATACAGCACATAAGGCGAAGTGGAATCTTGGAAATACCTCTCAGATGCTATTGCCTCATGGCGCGTGGCAATGGCCTCGCTCTCAAATCCCATCCCGACAACACCTCCCCGAAGGTGTTTTCCGTACAACGCCCGCGCTAGCTCAGCCTCCGGCTCTGCATTGAAGAGGCATCCTCTTACCTGTCGAAACATACTCCCGACTATCTCGAGGTAGGCATTCGCTTCATCGTGCAGACACGGCACAAGAATTGAGCGCTCTGGTGCGATAAGAGCCCCCCAAAAGGTTGTCCCAAAGAGGTAGGGGGCAAAAAATAACGCGTCAAATTCTTTGTGATGGTGATCTATGTATGCATAGAGAGCCGTCGCGTTTACACTCTCTTTCATCCACGTGAACTGCTCATCAACCGAGAGGCTCACCCCTTGTGAAAGCCGAATCTGAAGTGGAATCCACTGCTCAAGGTCACGCTCATCGACGGAAAATCGTCGGATAGGAATCCCGTCGTAATCTTCCACTCCTTCGGGAAAGCTGTTCTCCCAACTCCGGTTATCACGCGCACACGTTGTCCAGATCTCAACGGTA
Source organism: Bdellovibrionota bacterium (assembly GCA_049451755.1). Classification (GTDB taxonomy): domain Bacteria; phylum Bdellovibrionota_C; class UBA2361; order UBA2361; family RFPC01; genus RFPC01. The sequence continues at coordinate 7,798 of JBMTVV010000012.1, read as the reverse complement.
GCACCGTCATCGAACGCTTTGCGGGCAAGCTCGCCACACAAGGTCTCCGCTCCCCCAACTACTCCCGGATAGTACCGGGGCAGAACGAATGCAAATCGTTTACCAACCAAACTCATCACACACCTTCTCGAATTCACCTTTGAATGGAGCTTGAAGTGATGGATCTACATGTAGTATCTCAGACACTTCTGCAAGGAGTGCCTCAGACGCACTCCCCTCAAACGTCTTCCATGCAGCCATAGCTTCCTTATATTCCAGTGACTCACTGGTTAGCTCTAACAGATGACGTAATTGCGCCGCTATTGCCTGCTCGTGGTAGAGCTCATGTGCATATCCTCGTCCATCTGCATTTTTATGTGGAGCAGTGCCTGATGCAATTACTGTGAGCACATCGACTAACTGACTCGACTCATCCACTCCCGGCTCTATCTGATAGACGATATTAGCAGGAAGCTCTTCACTCGCTCCAAACCGAGTGACAACGGTAGGAATCCCTCTAGCGAGACTCATTCCAACGTACGGCTGTACATGACTAAAAACAGAGAATCGAAGATGAAGCGCAACATCGCTCTGGGCTATTACCTCCGCCCATACGTTCGGTGAGAGGTCACACCGCAAGGTGACAGTCCCATCTCGCAGCGCATACTCTTCAAGTAGTGCTTCCGCTCTTCCTTTTTCATCAGGCGCAACAAGCCACTGGACCTGCATATTGAGTCGATCTTCTAGAGTCCGAAGGGCTTGTAGTACTTTATGACTTCTCTGCTCGATACGCGCTCCTGAGCAAAGCGCGATCTGTAACGGACTCCTCTCATCTCGTTTTTGCTCCGGAAGCGAGAAGAGCGAATCACGAACCGGCATTGGTAGAAAGTACGCTGGTGACTTCTCCGAAAAGAAGGACGTTGAAAGCGAGCTACCGATAGAACGTCGATACTCAAGAGCATCACGCTCGACTGAAAAAAGTGGTAAAAGACAACAAGTTGCTTCACGAGCAGCGATTGGAGCTACCTGTTCAAACTCTCCTCCCCGCTCTGCCCACGGTGTTACCCCATCACGAAATCGCTCTTTTGTGACTTGCCATGCACTATTTAAAATCGGCTCAGGTCCGTGCGAAGCAAAGTAGAGATCGTGAAACCACGTGATACCAGGTAGAAGGGTACACGCAATACGCGCCCACTGACTCTCTGGGTGATCTTCGACCTGATAGAGGCAGATATCATAGGGGCGTTGCGAGTGCCGCTCTCGTAATCGTTGATACGGAAATACTGGAAGGTCACAATAAGTGCGCGCTTCACCGCGGTGAAAGAGCTCTATCTGATAGCCATCTCTTTTCAGTAAGTGCGGAATGAGAACGCTTGTTGTGTAGGCCGCGAGTGAATCCGATGAGCACGCTGACTGCTCCCCGGCACTGCCACTATCACTTCCCTTTGGTAGGTTACTGACCCAGGCAATTCTCATGAGGAGCTCGCTACTTTCTTTAACGGAGCAATGCCTTCTTCATGCAACGGACTTAGTAATCCATCGACAACGCTATCCCATCCAGCTTGCTCCACCCCAAGCTCAGTAAGTATGCGGCGACCTGCTTCACCAAGCCGAGATGCGAACCCTTCCTCTTCAACGAGCCGATTGACAGCGAGTCCTATCTTTTCACTCGTTGGCTCTACGATAAGTCCGTTTTCTTCATGCGTTACGAACTCAAGTACGCCGCCACTATCAGTTGCCGTGATGACTGGCTTTGAGCTCGCCATTGCTTCCAGTGTTACGTAGCCATAATCTTCATCGTGAGGGGCATAGTAGACACCGAGCGAACGAGCATAGAGGGCAAGGAGCTCTTCATCAGAAACGCGTCCGACAAATTCAACCCGGTCCCACAAATGGTGCTTATCGATCTCATTATTGAGGTAATCGAGCACTCCTGGCTCATCTGCACGCCCAACGATTTTGAGCTTCACGAATGAGTGGATGAACGGGAGCGCTTTGAGCATGAGGTCCACACGCTTAATCGAACAGATTCTCCCTACCGAGAGAATGTATGGCTCGGCAGTATCCGAGTAGTACCTTCCAGCAAGCGACAACGGCGGATAGAGTACTTCTCCTTTCACCCCATTAAACGCCTCAAGCCGGTTAATTACGTTTCGTGAAATTCCTGCAACGTACTGCGCTTCCCCAAGTACTGCTTTATCACCTTCAACGAGCTTTGCTCGAAGCTGCTCATCACGCGGGTCGTCAGAAAAGTCTGAATATCTTCCGCCGTAAAGATCATAGATGGCTCTATGTTGATGAACGAGCCACACACTCTTTTTTGGGTGCTTCGCATAGTAACTCGGAAACTTCGTTGCGATGACAAGATCAACCTTCTCACCGCCAAACTCGGTCAGATCAAGAGTTCGCCACTGCGCAGCTTCTACGAGGTAGCGCTCTTTCGGTTGTACGGTAAGTGGAAGCTCGACGGTATCCACGAGGTGCCCCCGTGAAGACAATTCTTTTCGGAGGGAAGCGAGCAACACTTCTTGCCCACCACTAGTAAACGGAACTTTTACGCCGAGGAGTAAAATATTTGCCATGCCGTGCTTACTCCTTCGTTGCTACTACTGCGAAGTCTTGGTGTCCATACAAGAGGTGGTTGAGCCGATCGATATTGGAATTCATCCGATCAAGCATGAATTGCCACCGTGGAGTCATGTAGTCCTCCCGATCGATCTTTTTCAAGAGCGCCTCTTCTGGCACCGGAGAGAGATACCGTATCTCTGCTTCTGCAAATCCAGACTTGGTGCAGATGTACCGGAGCGTATCCGGGTGTTGTGGGAAGACGTGCGTTGGATCTCGGAAATAGTTAGAAGAGAGTGCTAGCACTGACTGTGGATTAATTGTCTCGAGAACGAGCTTGCCACCACGAGCAAGCTTCTCATACGCCAACTCAATGAGTTGCTGGACTACCTTGGGGGTAAGGTGCTCAACCACCTGGATAGCGATAATACCACCAAGGCTCTCAGGGGATGCTTCTTGTAGCGCCTGTATACCGTCTTGCAACTGTACAGCGAGCCCCGCTTCCCGAGCCACCGAGATCATACCTTCATCAAGGTCTACTCCTCGAGATGGCACCGATGCATCACGGAGCAACGAGAGAAGCTCACCACGGCCACATCCGATATCAAGAACATCCTTCGACGCTCCTTGAAATAAAGCGACGTATTGTGAGAGCCGCGCTGCGATATCCGCCTCACTCCCCCGAAAACGATTCTCTAAGAGTAAGTAGTCAACCCCGTCTGCACTTGGTACGGCGTGCGCTGATGTATCAGAGGAAGAGATGTCCACCTTCGGCTTTGACATTCGAGACACGATACTTTCAAGCCCGTCGACAACCTTTGAGACGGTACTTACAGAAGCTCCTTGAGTAGCGACCTCTGAACGTAGCGAAGCTACCTGTTGCGCGAGATTTTGGAGCTCACTCTGCAGGGCATCGTGGAGTCGCCGTTCTGATGAGCGATGCTCTGCAACAAATTCATCTTGCAATCGCTCGGCACGATCAACAGCTCGGGTCACATCAACATCAATCTTATGGACAAGCTCCCAGAAGTTTGACGCATCACGCTCATCGATATACTTCGCTTGGTTATTCAGAAGTCGTACGAGCCGCGCTTCGAATTCTTTCTCCCGCTCAAAATATCCCTTCAAGATGCCATCGACGATCATCGCAGCGAGTTTTCGTTTGAATCGTACAACAACCTTCCCGAGTATCCCCCCACGGTGAGAAACAATATCATCGAGCACATTATGCGATGCATAGTGATAGTGCTCATTCAGGTACCGGAGCTCTTCTGAGTGGAGGATCTCCCCTGCTTTCCTCTTTCCGTGAAAATCTCCACGGTATGCCTGATACGAAAGTCGCTCGTCCTGGCTCTGCTCTATCTCCCCTTTCGTACGCTCACGAATTACTTCCATGAGTGAGCGAACACGGGTGGCTGCTCCATTTCGGCCGCTCCCATTGAGCTCCTGGGGTATTATTGACTCTACGGTATTTTCTTCTCTCAAACTCTCATCTCCGCTAAAGGGGGCTTTACCATATCAGAGTGGAACGCATCATGAAATTTCTTAGCTGGTTAGGGGCTCTCTTTATATCAAAATCAGAAAGCCACCGGCTCTAAAATATGGTCAATGCTGATTTATTTTAACTATTTATCACCCGATTTCTACCCTTAGCGGTCGGTTCCTGGAGATTTTAGTTCGAATAGGTCTAATGGCGAAAGAACCACCGAATAACACCACTCCCTTTCTCATGACAGTCCGCGAGACGGCGCTCTTGTTACGGATTCACCGCCCAAAGGTCTATGAGCTCATCAAGACAGGGGAAATAGAGGGCTTTAAGGTAGGGGCAGACTGGCGTATCAAACGAGACTCCATCGAGCGGTTAACAGGGCCTATTCCAGAAAACTTCTTCATTGAGCTCAATGATGGGGAGTGAGCAGTAATCACCTACGGGACTTATTGAGGGCACAAAAGTAAAGGAATAAAGCCGGGGGTGGTGAATCGAAGCCTCTTTCGCTATGCTCCTTCAGTGAGAAAACTGAGTAAAAACAAAAACCTTGCCCGAAACACTCCAGTGAAAGGCCGTTCTCTTTCACTACTGGCTATTTCAATGTTGAGTCAACGACTTGCCATATTCGGCCTCTTATATGCATCTCTCTTTTGCCTTACTGGGTGCTTTAATAAAGACGAATTTATCTCACCAGAGCCTTCGTTTCCTGTGTATACGCCCCGGGGAAGCACTCTTGTTAAGGGAGTAGCTGCATGTGGTCGGTGCCACGGGAGTGAGCCGACTCCAAGAAGCGTCCTTACTGGCGGACAAGAACTGTATGATATCTACGGTAGTGTGATCGCCCCGAACCTGACTCGTGCTGACCTAAAGGAGTGGCAGCCAGCTGATCTGGTGAATGCAATTCGAAAGAGCATCCGGGCAAATGGTGATAAGTTTGCAGCGGAACATCACCTTGGCTACGAGTGGATGGCCGATGAAGATGCATACGCGATTGCCTCTTACCTCCTCTCGCTACCAGTAGTAGACATTGAGCAACCTACACGGGAGCTCTCATCGCTTGCTCGATACACGAGTGGTATTACCGAAAAAAGGGTGAATGTCATAGGGTTCGTGCCCACGATTCCGCGCCGAGAGCCGGTCGCATACGGTACGTATCTCATTGACCACGTGGCGCGGTGTACTGCATGTCACAACACCCCAAGCACGACATTCTCCGAAGAACGATATCTTGCTGGTGGACGGGAATTCATTGCCGATGACGGAAGCACAACGATTGCACCGAACATTACGAATTCAAAAACAGTTGGGATCGGCGAGTGGTCACAAGAAGACATCTATCAATATCTCATCACGGGAACACCGAAGGGACGAAGCTTTCGACAATCATCCCTGTGTCCCACTGACTTTTACAGCGGTGCCTCGATTGAAGATCTGAAGGCTATTGCTACTGCACTGTCCACAGCAGGCAGTGAATCTTAATCCTCTACTATGAACAACGTTCAATGCAAAAAAGTACTTGGGATTGAAACAAGCTGCGATGAGACCGGCATCTCGTTAATTGAAACGAAGGGCGGAGATACTGCCGTTACAGTCGTGAAAGAAGTGATCCACTCACAGATTGATCTCCATGCAGACTACGGAGGAGTTGTCCCAGAGCTTGCCGCTCGAGAACACCTAAAGAACCTGCCACTTCTCACTGACTCCGTTTTATCAGACGCAGGCATTAGCGTTGGCGAGCTCGACCTCATCGCGGTTACGGTAGGGCCAGGGCTGAAGGGATGCTTACTGAGCGGGATGCTCTTTGCGAGTGGCTTGGCGGCATCTCATAACGTACTGGTATACGGCGTGAATCATATTGAAGCGCACGTGTTGTCAGTCTTACTTGAAAATCCAGAACTCCAATTCCCCTTCCTTGCTCTCGTCGTCTCTGGTGGGCATACCGAGCTTCATCTGGTAACAGCGGTAGGAGAGTATGCACTGTTAGCACGAACGATTGATGATGCTGCGGGAGAGGCATTTGATAAATCTGCAAAACTCCTCGGATTACCGTATCCAGGTGGTCCAGCGCTCTCAAAACTCGGGGACTCATTTACGGAGACACCAACTTATAATGGAACGTCGCGGTTTTCCCTTCCACGAGTAATGTTAAAGCAGCCAGGCTTTAGCTTCTCTGGACTAAAAACTGCTATATCGCTCATGATTGCAGCCGAACAAAAGGATGATACCCTGATGGAGACGGCGCTGGTGTCAGAGTTAGCATGGACAATTCAAGAGAGTATCGTTGAGCTCTTAGTCCGAAAGGTGCGTCGAGCAGTGAAAGAGACTCAGTGTCAGACGCTAGCTGTCTGTGGTGGAGTCTCTGCAAATAGAAGGCTACGAGAAGCGCTGAGTAGTGAAGAGGGCCTTTCATGCTACTTCCCATCAATGCGCCACTGTGTTGATAACGGCACGATGATAGCGCTTACGGCTCACTTGCGACACAGTGCAGGACTAGCATCAGCACCTTTTGAAGCAAAACCGAGGTGGCCAATTGAAACATCAAAGCACGAGGGAGGAGTGTAATGGATTTACGACCAGACTCTCCTGATACGCTGCTCAGAAAACTTGGCGTGACTCCTGATAAAGCGTATGGGCAGAACTTCATTCTTGAGCCAGCCGTTATTGACGAGATCATTCGATTTGCCCGACCGAGCGCATCCGATCGTATCGTTGAAATTGGCCCTGGGCTTGGCGCGCTCACTCGAGAGCTTCTCAGCGTTGGTGAAGTAACGGCTATAGAGATTGAAGAAGCTTTTTGTAGCTATCTTACTGCTACCTATCAAAACCTTCACGTCATCAATGAAGATATACGGGCGTTTGATCTTGCTCAGTTAGGAGAGGATCTCCTTGTATTTGGAAATATTCCGTACTCCTTTTCTAGTGAGATCCTCTTTCACCTCCTTGACCACTGTCATCAAGACTCAAAGCGGATTGTAAAGCGTGCTGTGTTACTCGTTCAGAAAGAGTTCGCCGAAAGAGTCGCGAGCCAACCAGGCCCAAAGAGCTATGGAGTACCGTCTATTCGTACCGCCATTGTTGCGAACGTGCGGCTGGGGCCAATCTTCCCTGGAAATATCTTCTATCCGACAGCAAGTGTTGAATCACAAGTACTAGAGCTACGGTTCCTAGAAAAACCACGATATGCAATTGATGATATGCTCCATTTTCGACATGTCCTAGCGATTGCCTTTGGATCTCGTAGACGAAAGATTTTTAACTCGCTCCTTTCGAGCAATCAATTTGATGCCGAACTGCTCCATGCTTCGCTTGCAGCACTCGATATTTCACCAGAGAGTCGCGTTGAAAATATTACTCCGGAACAGTTTGTCTTACTCTCAAACCGCTTGTTTCATTGTGCCCGAGAGTAAATGAGGATCCTCCTCAGCAAGAATCGAATAAAGTGAGAGCATCCGTTAACGAGCGGTAACACCAATGAGCCGGTGTTACGATGAGAGCGTGTTGTGTCCTCAAGCTCAGCCTCTTCGGGGGCATTCGCTGATACTCAGAAACAGCTGCGCACTGAGGACTCCTTTGGCTTTCTACGACTCTTTGGGAGGAAGGATCAGGTCTGAGAGGTCTCCTGTAACACCTCTATTAAGCACCTGAACGATTTCTACCGAGCGATTATTCGTCCGAATGGTGTAATCGTCAGCGAATGCTACAAATGCATTTCGTGAAGGGAACGCAAGGAGCGCAAGCCCTTCTTCATCAGACATAGGACCAGTG
>JBMTVV010000011.1:0-14686 GCA_049451755.1 Bdellovibrionota bacterium | reverse complement strand
CGAATGCAATTCGAGACGCAGCGAATGAAGATAATGCTGAAATCTTTGCCGAATCGCTTGAGCTGACCCTTGGTGGCGACGATGTTGTAGAGCTCCTGTCGAACTTTCTTGAAGATAAGAATGCGCTGCTTCAAGAATCTTCTGTCGCTGCAATAACAAATCAGGGGAGTAAGTTCGCGGCTCAAACACTCTACGAGCGAGCTGTCAAAAGAAAAGATCCAAACGGAGACTATAATCTGGGTATCGGCTTGGGAGAGATGATTCCTGATGAATCGACTCTCCCCTATCTGCAGGAGCTTACTTTAAAAAAGGACGAATACTCACATATGGCTGTGAAATCGCTTCTCAACTATGGCCATGATGGTGTCGTGCTTGTCTTCGATGCTCTTACAAACTCAACAAACCCCGAACAGGACAAGAAAATTCTCGTTGATGCACCTGATCACGTTGGTTACGAAGAGGAAACCATGGACTACGTCAAGGAAGTCCTCGCAAGAAACCCATCTCCAGTCGTAGCGCAGTTTGCCCAAGATATTCTTGATGGCTTTGATCCGGAAGATGATGAGGAATGAACATTCGCTATAGGAAGGACCTCTCAGGACAGGAGCTCATTCGACTACTGATACTCCTCTCTATAATTTCCATGAACGCGCCACATACTGCGATGGGGGAATCTACATCAGCGATAGGGCTTTCCTCATCTGAGACTATCACCCGACTCGGATTTCCGGCAGAAAAAATTGAGAAAGAATCAAAGAGAGAGAGTCAATGGAGCTTTTTTAATGGAAGAGTCCTTTTACTGAGAGAGGGTATTGTTGTTCGAGAAGAGTGGGAAAATGGCGCCGAAGCAAGAGCTGATGAACAAGCCAATATATCTCAAGAATCTTCACATTCAGAGTTCATTTTCTCTGGTAATGAACTACTATCTGCCATGAAACAAATCGAGGAAGAAACGAAAACCACACCGGCAAGTAAGTCGTCGATAAATCTATCAGGGCCTCTAAAGAGACAAGCTCGCTAACTATCATCTCAACAGCCATCTATGACACAGTCCGCATCTCCTCTGACGCTCCCAGCTACCATAGCAGCAGCACTTATCCCCATTAAGCTGTCGCTTACCTACATCGCACTCATTCCGAGCCTCCTCGTTTTCGCATATCAAGAAAGAGGCGCAGTACAAGAAATATGGCATCGCTATCGCTCGGTGCTTATCCCTATTGCTTTCTTCCTCTTTTGTATTCTTTACTCATCTTTTTTTGGGCTTAATACCGGACGAAGCCTCTCTAAGGGAATGAGCCTTGCAGGCATGTTTCTTATTATCCCTCTCTATGCGTACCTCTGTGAGCAGAATCTCACTCGCACCATTCTACTTGCCCTCGTGATTGGGTTTTCCCTTGAGTCGCTTCATTCTATCTTTGAAGGCGCATTCCCTACATTACTGTTTCCCTATCCACATGGAGCTGTCTCAGAAGCAGGACAGCTTGGCATGGCGCTCTTTGTCGCACTAGCACTCTGCACGAGCCCCATATCTCAACAACGCTCGACTCATCCGCTCGCAAAGACCCTGCTGATCGGGGGAGGCACATTCTTTCTTCTGACATTTCTTGGACTTTCACACCTCCTAGAACTTCCATTTCCTGTCATCGCCTCACTAACAGGTGTCGTTCTCGTGATTTTGAGTTGGCATCTCTTTCATCTCTTCAGAAGCCGCCATACGCCACAATTAGAAACACGTACGTATCGTTTGCTTTCTGAGTGTATCGTTCCGCTCATCTGTGCAGCTCTCATTGTCAATATGAAGCGAGGACCGTGGATTGGCGTTACCGTAGGACTAACAGTACTTCTGCTCACCATGAGACCACGACTTCTGTTTGGCATTCTACCGCTCATCATTGCCATATTTCTTCTGGACCCAATTCGAACTCGTGTTACCGCATCATTAGAACACTTCCTCATGGTTGGTGGTCGCGGCGAGATCTGGCAACTCGGCGGAGAGCTCCTCGCACGGTACCCGTTGGGAATTGGGCTTCAAAACTCGCGACTCATAGAACAATTCTCCTACGATATTCCGAGCAATATGAATCACTTTCACAGCAATCTCATTAATATTGTGGTAGAGCTTGGATGGCTAGGGCTCTTCAGTTACTTGTGGTGGATCGGCAGTGTGCTATTTCTTGCTTTCTCTTGGTACAAAACGAGTCACTTAAATGACACCAGATCTGAGATTCCATTTGTACTCGGCTGTGGAATCCTCTCGTGGCAAGTTGCAGGATTATTTGAATATAACTTCGGTGATAGCGAGGTCTTTATCATCGCTCTTATCCTCAGCGGTATAGTAGTCGGAAATACACTCGGGGTTACTCAGACATCTCGTTTAAAGACTCATGAGCAAGAAAGAGTTTGTAGCGAATTTCGACAGTAAACTGAATTGGGACAGTAGGCGGGGCGCTTCTATCGAGCAGATACAGTTCATAAGTCCAGACATCGCGCACTGGAGACAGCCACTATTCAGGGGTACCACTATTCAGGGGCACTAGGAAGCTTCGAATAGAACGGATCCCCAGCTCAGCCCAGCCCCGACCACAGCAACGATAATCTTCTGTCCGGATTCAATCTTATCCCAGTTCGCAGCAAGTGTTGCTGGAGCACCCGCCCCTGCTTGATTGCCGATTTGCGTAACATTGAACCAGTGATTCCTATCTGGAATTTTCCGATTGTTCGTTATCTGCGCTAACATCGTACGGTTGGCTTGATGACCAACAAAAATATCTTTTTCCCAGTCAATGTCGTACTCTGCTTCAAGCCGCTTTACGAGCCGAACTGTTTGCCGAACAGAGAAATCGCGCACGGCTCTACCGTCTTGATGAAAGTGTCCAAAGGTATCTACGACAACGGCATCGCACCGAGTTGGATCTGCCATAAAATGACTGTCAAGCATACGCAGCTTTCCTGCATGCTTGGCAGAAACAATCCATGCTGAAGCACCATCTCCCCAAATGGCACTATCAGAACGATCATTATAGTTCACACTCTGAGTGAGCACCGCGGCAGAAATACAGAGGATGTACTCCGGAAGAGAGTCTTCTTCGTAGTTGGCAAGGTAGTCCATGTGGAGTGCGAACGCTGGGCAAGCAGAGACAACATCATACGCCTTTGCCTCAACACCAAGTGCCGCTGCAATTCGCTGCGATTCAGCAGGTGCCACCTGCTCTGGAGTGCACGTATTACAGATCACGAGGCCGACCTGGTCCGGAGCGATCCCAGCTCTCTCAAGGGCCTCTCGTGCGGCAGCTACCGCAAGAGTTGTCGTCGTCATATCAGCAACGGCTCGCCCCTGGCGTGGATCAACATTGCGAGTGCGGGCGATGTACTCTATCGGGAGCGTTGATAGCCGTTTTTCAATACCTATCTTATCGAGGATCCATTGCTCGTTCGTTCCGATGTCCAACTGCTCTATGAACGTATTATCAATTTCTCTACTCGGGTGAGCGCCACCCATACCAAGAATTGAAAGCATCTCTACGCCTCCCGCTCTAGCATAACCGCACCAACCGACAGGCCGATGCCACTTTGAATGAGCACAATATGCTCTGCATTCATCTCGCCACGCTCCTCTAGGGTCGCAATTGCAGCAAAGGGAGATGCTCCGAACATATTGCCGAACTCTGAAAAAGAACTATACCAATTCCCGTAGCCAACCGCGCTCTCTAAGAGTCGAAAGCTTTCTGGCGTTAACTGTGAATCAACAAAGAGAGTATTCGATGAAAGGAGCGGTCGAAGCTCTGCAAGCAGCTCAGCAAGCCGTGGAACTGCAACTGACGTCTCGAAGGAGAGATCCACCTGAAGGTGCCCGTACACATCAATACTGAACCGCTCTCCGAGTGATGGAAACATCTTTGCCACCGCGTTTTTTACTCGAAAAGGCCCCCTACTCGTTGAAACAATGGCAGCGCCAGCGCCGTCAGAGAAAACGGCGTGCTCTACTGCCTCTTCACGAAAATTCATCCGAGTCGTAGGGAGATGGGTAGAGAGAATGAGCGTGTTCTCCGGTATTCGATCTGTTTTCCACGAAGAGAGAGTTTCGAGATGTAGTGCGAGATCAGCTCCTCCTGAATGCACGTCATATGCGGGAATTTTCACGCCAAGTTCTTTTCCTACACGTTGAGACTCCGCTGGGGTTGTTTGCAGCGGAGTGCTCGTTGCGCCCAGGATGAGCCCGAGTGAGTGCTCATCAAGACTCGCTGCTTGCAACGCACTACGAGCTGCCTCTGCTGCCAGAGCTGTAGGAGTTGTAACAAGCGCCGGCACAACTTGAAACGGGTCTTCGTTGCTTGTCTCAGTCAGATAGTCTGGGCGAAGTGCTGTCCGAATATCAGGAATGGCAAAAGGGACAATGCCTTCGCTGAGAGAGACATGGTCGCGGAGTCGTATTTCTGGCCTCGAAAAACCAGCTGCAGCAAGGTAGAGTTGTCGCATATGGAATGTTTCTTCATTATAACTACGAGGAAATATTGTATTCTTTTCGATAAAGCTTTCAACTCTTCTCAAAGGAAAATCGCATAAACAGCAAAAGAGCGCAATTTATGGGGAATAATCGACGATTTACCTTCTCTTGGCAGATTACGACATTCGGGCTTCTTGCCGTTATCTTCACGGCGAGACTCTCGTACTGGCAATGGGAACGGTACCTAGCAAAGGAGGCTCTACTCAGCGAGCTCGCTGAACGACTCGAGAAGCCAGTGATCCCTCTTGAGCAGCTCCTCCCTATCTCAATGTCAGAAGCAAACTCGATCCTCCACAGGCGAGTGCTCGTTGAGGGAACGTTTGATTTTGCACATGAGTTCGTCAAGCGAAATCGAAAGGATGAGGAGGATGGCCCGGGCGTTCATGTCATTACTCCGCTCAAGCTCGATGCCTCCGAAGGGCATATCCTCGTCAATCGCGGATATGTTCCATTCTCTGTAAAATCAGCGGAAGCTCGAAAACAGTTCCAACACCCAACACATGCTCGGTTTGAAGCACTCGTGAAAACAACGGAGACTGCACGCTCTTTCTTCTCCCCTCAAGATAAGCCGAAAAGCCCGGACGAGCAGTGGATCGATGAACGATACCGAGTTGACATTGATGCGATTCAAGAGCAGCTACCGTATTCGATTCTTCCGATTCATCTTGAAATTATCCGCTCATTAGACTCGACGATGGTCAGTGACGCTCTCGTAAAAAACTCTGAAACGCGGAACGAAATTTTCTACCTTGGTGAGAATCTCAATAAAGTGACGACGGGCTCCATCAACCCCAACCGAGACTATCCAGTACCAGCCTTTAGTACGGTCGTCCCTTCAGCAACACACCTGCTGTATGTGTATGAGTGGGCACTCATATCCCTCGGAATACTCCTCATAACGATTGCGTTACAATTCCGAAGACCCGCTAGCAAAGGAGACGGAGAGAATACATAGCTTCGATGATTGGACGACTCGCTCACCGCACGGTGCCTCCTCAGAAACACCAAAATCGGTATCTTCCACGAGCAGAATCTCGCCGTCTTCTTCGTAAAAGATAACTCCTTCAAACTTATGCATCCCATCACACCACTCTGTAGAAAGAGGTGTCCGTGAGAGCGTCTTTACAAAGCTCCCTTGAAACTTTGACACGTTCTTTGCCGACTCTATTTCGTTCTTTCGTTTCTTTCGCTGTTTTAATGGTTGCACTCCATCAACGCTGACTACGGTTATGAAGTTCTGCTCTTCACCGTTACTGACGTTTCGTTCAATAAAGAGAAGTCGTTTGTCCGACAGCGCTTCAAGCGCTGAGATCTTCACCTCGTTCCGATTTTGAGGGGGAATATGAGACAGAGGATAGGCGTACATCTCTACCTGACTTGTCTCTGGAGCAACCTTTACGAATCGAACTACCGAAGCACGTTCCATTTCTCCGTGGTGTGGTTCAAGGGGAGACTGAAGTGCGATCCAGAGCGCCCCATCACTATCAACAGAGAGCCCTTCAAACCCTCGCCCCTCGCTCAGGTCGTTCAATATCTTTGGTAATCCGTTGCCCGGCGAGAAACTCTTTGTGACTTCGCCGGTTTCTGGGTCAAGCGCAAGGAGTGAAGAGGTTGCTTCATCGACAATCCATAGCGTACCACTCGCATCGACGGAAACCCCTTCAGGATCTCGCCTCAACTGCGAACACTCCTCCTGCTTGCGCTTACCGACTGATGTGCTACTACCCTTCGAACCTCCGCCAATAGGAAGGGTGCGTATGACCTCATACCGATCTCCTTGCTCCGATTTTTGGAAGGAGACAAGAAGCGGGCGAAAGCCTTTGATTCCATATCGAGTGCTATCGCACAGCTGCCCCACCTCGCACTCGTTGCCTACAATTGGTCCCCTATCGGTTACACCAACGAGCGTGCCATCTGATTGTCGAGCGAGGCCTGAACCGAACGAGAGTAGGAAATGGCTCTCAGACCATACCCATGGTGGAACATCAATGGGGACAACCCTTGCTCTATGAACGATGAGGACGCCCGCTTGCTTTGGTTCTCGAGAGATTGATTCAGCAAAAGAGGCAGAACAAAGACGTGATATAGAGACAACGAAAGGAATGGCACAAAAAGAAGTGCCAGTGCAAAGTCGGAAGATTAGCAAAGGAAACCGACTTCGCACTGGCCAGGAGAATAAACAACCGATTCGCCTTCTTACCAAGACAACGAACCAGCTCCCTGATATTCGGTCACTCGAGTTTCGAAGAAGTTCTTCTCCTTCCCGAGGTCAATTGTCTCACTCATCCATGGGAATGGATTCTTTGAACCGTACTGCGTTGGCAATCCGATTCGCTCGAGCCTTCGATCTGCAATATGCTGTACATACTCACGGAACATTGGTGCACTCAATCCCAGAATTCCCCGAGGCAAGCAATCAACGGCATACTGATACTCAAGCTCGACGGCTTGTCGAATAATCCCTACGATGTTGTCCTGAAATTCAGGTGTCCATGCCTCAGGATTCTCCGCCTTAATGCTGTTAATGAGATCAATACCGAAGTTCAGGTGAATCGTCTCATCACGGAGAATGTACTGGAACTGTTCCCCAACTCCTGTCATTCGATTCTGCCGAAGGAATGAGAGCATCATGACGAAACCGCTGTAGAAGAAAATTCCCTCCATAACAACGTAAAATCCGATCAAGTTCTCGAGGAACTTCTGCACGCCTTCGGTTGAATCGGTCGAAAAGTCCTCACGACACACATCAGCTGTGAGTTTCATCTCAAACTCATCCTTGCCATGAATGGAGTTCACTTCGTTATACATATTAAAGACCTCTCCCTGGTCGAGAGAGAGCGACTCAACAATGTAATGGAAGGTATGCGTATGGACCGCTTCTTCAAATGCTTGTCGAAGGAGGTACTGGCGGCACTCAGCATTCGTGACATGCTTGAAGATAGCAAGAATAATGTTATTACCGACGAGACTCTCAGCAGTGCTGAAGAAGCCAAGGTTTCGCATGATAACCCGTCTCTCATCCTCTGTGAGCTTATCGGACTTCCAGAGGTCAATATCCTTCGACATCGGCACCTCAGTCGGTAGCCAGTTGTTTGCACACCCATTGAGGTAATGCTCCCACGCCCACTTGTACTTCAGTGGCATGAGCTGGTTGACATCGACTCGGCTGTTGTTGATGAGGCGCTTTTCTGAGGCGATAAACCGTTGCTCTGAGCCCGCGGACTCATCATTACTAGCCTCACCACCGTTTCCGTTTACATCATCAAAATTTAACATGGCACTTCTCCTCTTTTGCTTTCCCTACGTTGTGTAGTCGCCAACCTTACTGACAACTTTCACAATCTCCATCCAGATTACAAACCGCTTTTGGCATTGTCGGTGCGCTCCTTCCCTCTTGAGTCTCAGCCGAGATCGTAACGTTTGTGCGATCTACCTTAATCTCAGAGGATGCTGATTTATTCTTCATCCACCGTGGCTGTAATCCTCGACGGTTGATATCCATCGTGGACTTCTCTATCTGCGTTGCGCCAAGCGAGCGCAGATAGTAGGTCGTCTTCAATCCCTTCTTCCACGCCAGGGTGTACATATCATTGAGTTTTTTTCCACTCGGTTCAGCGAGATAAAGGTTCAAGGATTGTCCCATATCGATCCACTTCTGGCGTCGACTGGCACACTCGATAATCCATTCCGGCTCAATCTCGAATGCTGTCAGATACACCTGCTTTATATCATCGGGAATGCGCTCAATCTCGAGAATCGACCCATCGAAGTACTTCAGATCATCGATCATCTCGTCATCCCACATGCCGAGCTGCTTCAGGGTGCTCACAAGATGAGCGTTACTGATGGTGAACTCGCCGGAGAGATTAGACTTCACGAAGAGATGCTTGTATGAAGGCTCAATCGACTGCGTAACCCCCGTGATGTTTGAAATGGTTGCCGTTGGCGCAATCGCCATCGTGTTACTATTTCGCATCCCGTTCTTCTGTACCGCCGCTCGTACGATACTCCAATCGAGCTTAGCACTTCGGTCAACATCAAGTGACTCAGCACCACGCTCATCTGCAAGGAGATCAAGAGAATCAATTGGGAGTATTCCTCTACTCCACTTTGACCCCTCAAAGGTTTCGTACCGCCCCCGCTCAGCTGCAAGCTCCGTTGAGGCGAGAATGGCATAGTAGGAAATTGCTTCCATACTTTCATCGGCAAACCGAACTGCTTCTTGGCTTGCATAGCTTACACCAAGTTCATAGAGGGCATCCTGAAATCCCATCAACCCAAGCCCTACGGGTCGGTGCCGAAGGTTTGCGCGTTGCGCCTCTTCTGTTGGATAGAAGTTGATGTCGATGACATTATCAAGCATCCGCATCGCGGTTCGAACAGTACTGCCGAGCAACTCCAAATCGATCATCTTGTTCTTCAAATGCGCATGGATGTTGATCGAACCGAGGTTACAGACCGCTGTCTCATCCGCTGAAGTATTCAACAAGATTTCTGTACAGAGGTTCGAGCTGTGTACGACTCCTGTATGATCTTGTGGAGAGCGTATATTCGATGGATCTTTAAACGTAATCCATGGATGTCCAGTTTCGAAAAGCATGCTCAGCATCTTGCGCCACAATGTCACTGCCTCAATCCGCTTGTAGAGCTTCAGCTCGCCGGTTACTGTCATCTTCTCGTACTGCTCGTACCGGTCATTGAAAGCCTTCCCGTACAGGTCGTGCAGGTCTGGTACGTCACTAGGGCTAAAGAGTGTCCAGGTTCCGTTTTCGACAACCCGCTTCATAAATAGATCTGGAATCCAGTTCGCGGTATTCATGTCATGCGTACGTCGACGCTCGTCTCCTGTGTTCTTCCTGAGCTCAAGAAAGTCTTCGATATCAAGGTGCCACGTCTCAAGATAAGCGCACATCGCCCCCTTTCGCTTACCACCCTGGTTCACAGCTACAGCGGTATCGTTTGCTACCTTTAAAAACGGAATGACTCCTTGACTCGTTCCGTTCGTTCCCTTAATCCACGATCCTGTGGCCCGAACATTCGTCCAGTCATTTCCGAGTCCTCCCGCCCACTTCGAGAGCTGAGCATCATCAGCTACAACCTTGAAGATGTGCTTCAGATCATCCATGACTGTAGAGAGGTAACACGAGCTCAACTGTGGGTGGAGTGTGCCCGCATTAAACAAGGTCGGAGTACTAGAAACAAAGAGGAATTTCGAGAGCACATTATAGAATTCAATGGCTCGAGCCTCTTTCTCTTCACCCTCATTAATAGAAAGCCCCATTGCGACTCGCATCCAGAAAATCTGTGGTGTCTCGAGTCGCTTGCCCTCATTGTGAATCAAATACCGATCATAGAGTGTTTGTAGTCCGAGGTAAGCGAATTGCTGATCTCGGTCGAGTTGAAGAGCTGCTGCAATCGCGTCGAGATCGAACTCAAGCAGCCGCGGATCGATGCGCTCTAACTCTATCGCCTGCTTCAGATAGGTCTTAAAGTACGATCGGTGCGTCTCTTCCAAATCCTGACTATGCGCATCAACACCGAGGGTTGTGCGATAAATAACATCAAGGAGGAGCCGGGCTGCGACATTAGAGTAACTCGGCTCTTTTTCAATCCGGGCCTTTGCTGCCATGATATTCGAGAAATCAACCTCTTCCGCTTTTACCCCTTCGTAAAAGTTATTGAGAGAGTCTTCAAGGATCATCTCCGGGTCGACATTCTCCTCAAGCCCTCGACACGCATAGGCGATGCGACGACGAAGCTCCCCCTCACTGAGCTCGAATGCAGAGCCATCTTTTGCAGTAACGGTGAAAATCTTTCCTGGATCAGTAATCGCAAGCTCTACTTGTGGCGCAACTGCCTTAGTCGCTGATTCCACCTCAGTAAATTTCTGCCGGTCTCTGACGATTGCTCTCGACGTTCGATAAATAATGAAATCCTTGGCGACTTGGAAGTATCCTTCCGCCATCATCTGTCGCTCGATTTCGTCTTGAATCAGTTCAATGTGGAGAGCTTCTCCATTTCGGCTCGCCTCAACTGCCCCCTTCACGACCCGCGAGGTCAGGAGATTGACTGCATCAATGATTTCTTGTGGGGTTGGTCCCGCGATCTTGTACGTAGCGCGAAATGCCTTTTCGACAGCGGACGCTATTTTAAGAGGGTTGAATCGCACGAGCGAAGCCCCGTCGCGACGGTAAATTTTCATGTTCCGCGGTGAGTCCTCACGGCGGAGCCTTCTATCATCCCGGTATGCTATATACTTCCGACCAACTTCGTAGTGCCCCTCGTCGAGAAGCATGCGCTCTACCGTATCCTGAATTCCTTCTACCGTTAGACAAGCACCTCGCTGCGCAGCCTGAAAGCACTCTTGGGATACTTTTTCGGTCGTTGCTTGAACAGCTTTATAGATGTCTTTCGGGAGAGGCTCACTCTCTGGTATGTCCCGCGTGGCTCTAAAGGCGAGTTCAATGGCTCGACCAATTCTATCTCTTCGAAATGGAACAAGCATCCCATCTCGCTTTACTACGGTGCACTCCTCTGGTGAACGTGGCGACGCATCCACCCCCTGCTGCGAAGCAATAAGAGCTTCAGCAGGGGTTTTCGTTACCGTGACCTCTGAAGTAATCTTCGGATGTTGTTCAATCTGCGTTCCCTCATTGCTGCTTGAGCCACCTAACATACTGGGTCCTCTCCTATTTTTTCGTTTTCTCTTGGATTCTTCGCCTTTCCGCAACACGCGTCCCCCTCTCACCGGGACGCCGTTCCCTTCTCCCGGGGACGATTTTGTCTGAAGCCGCTCTTACCCTGCTTAAGGCCCTCTACCTAACAGATCTACCATCAGAGGGCGGATCAATGCCGCGACGTCTTGGGGTACACCATCTAATTCAGACACAATATGTTGGGGTTTGCTAACCTTTCCACCCCCAGATATACGGTTAGCGATCACTAGATGTCCATAAATAAAATCGAAAAGCAGTAAAAAATAACCCCGTTTTATGCATAAGTTTTTGAATTAACTGAATAACGATCTTTGAATTTCTTTATCCACAACTGTGTATAACCAGTGGATAAAGCTGTTTGAAAAGTGTGAAAGAACGTTGGTCTTTCTAACTCTTTGAAAATGCATTATTTTTCACACTAAAACCATGAGCTGCTTAGAAGTTCCGATGAGATAACTGAGAGCGTTTGAATGACTAGCATTACAAAAGATATCGAGTTCTCACACTCCCTTCTCTCTTACTTACTATCTGCCCTTCAAGGGGAGTTCGCATACCAAAATATTCTCGGTCGACTCGGAGCAGATGGTACTGCTAGCCAAGAACTCAGCGACCTTCAACGGAAGATTCAAGAAGTAAGCGGATGGCTTGAACAAACAGTAGGTGGAGATCCCATTCTTAAACTCGACTGGAATGAGCCGAGGGGTGATGCAGCAAAAAAAGCACTGGAGATGAGTCGTGAGATAATTACGGATCTCAAGGGACTCGCGATAGAACTTGATTCAATCCTATCACAACGACAATTCGATGAGGTCTCGAGAAGTCGGCTCGTAATCCTCCTCGCAGTACTCGCTAAACAAACATATGCTCGCGACAACTATTTTCGGTGTTTCTACAAACTCTGTAAGCACTTTGGGAATACGGAGGAAAGTGCGCGTTTTCGAATCGGAATTAAATCAAGTGAAAAAGATATCGAGCATGTAAACCAACTCATTGCTGCGTTCATGAGCTCTCAAGATCTACCGCTCGAATTCTTCCATGCGCTCTTTGGAGAGGTGATTGCCCTGCCCGGATTGCTCAGAACTCAGGCTTTCGACTTAAAACTCCTTGCAGCGGCTTACCAAGAAGAATTTTCTTTTGAGCATGCAAATATTCCAGACGATGAGGGACAGCTGTGGTCACAAATTGGGATTACACCTCAAGAGGCAGGTCACTGGAATGCGTATCAGATTTCACCAAAAGAAGCCTATACGTGGATTCAGGCAGGAATTCCGCTCTCTGCGGTCGCTGGTCTCTGGAAGTCTTGGCGCTTTCCGGCTTCAGAAGCGGTAGGTTGGTATAAGGCAGAATTTACACCTCGAGAGGCTTCGGACTGGGCGAACAGCGGCTTCTCTCCTGAAGAAGCACGACAACTGATCAATCGAGGCGTCTCTCACCCGTCACTCCTAAAAAAGTGATAAACCACTTTTCTATGTCTCCTATTGCCTCACATTTCCCCACACCACTCCTCATGCTCGCTCCGATGGAAGGACTCACCAATGGTGGCATTCGTGAGCTCATTCTCGACATTGGGGGAGTGGATGTGGTCGCAACAGAGTTTATACGAATAACCAGCCCGAACCAAAGAATTAAGCCAATCCATCGACATTCACAGGGACTCTTACAGATTCAGTTCATGGCATCTGAGCCGGAAGCTCTCGCTGGTGTGATTCGGACACTGAAAAAAAGGGAGATCATTCGACATAATGATTGGATTGATATCAACGTCGGATGCCCATCACGGAGAGTTACCGCAAGTGGAGCAGGAGCCGCACTCCTGAAAGAGCCTAAAAAACTCGCGCATATGATTTCAGCGACCCGGGATGCACATCCTGACGGCAGACTCTCGATGAAAACCAGGCTCGGATATGATTCGAGCGAGGACTTTCCATCCCTCCTTGAAACACTTGCGGCAGTCCCACTAGACCTCTTAACGATCCACGCGAGAACAAAGAAAGGGTGCTACGACCCTGGCACTCTAGAACTTGAACCCCTTCAGCAAGCAGTAACGTCGCTTCCATATCCCGTTATCGGAAATGGTGACGTCTTCTCGCTCGAAGAGGCAGCTCGTATGCTCAAAACAGGAGTCGCGGGTCTTATGTGCGGTAGAGGAGCAATGGTAAACCCCTTTCTGTTTCGAGACCTAAGAAATTTTTTTGAGCATGGCGAGGCTCGGATCGATGATACCGAACGACTCTCGGCCCTCGCTTCATTCATCCTCCGCTATCTGACATACCTGAAAGAGCGAGAGGGCGAGACGCGCCTTGGAAGTCGGGTGGGAACGTTTAAAGAATTTGCTACCTGGTTCTCGCGGAACCCACTCATCGGAAAATCTTTCTTTCAATCGGTAAAACGACTTTCAACGCTCTCTGAGATTGAAACGACAGCTCGTACCTTTTTTGAGGATCCTCCGACTCAAGAGGTAATGGCCTCTCGTTAGCTCCAGCATGAGTTTTTCATTATGACCAGATGAGCGCTCTCAAGAATTCAGCGCTCGACCTGATCTTCATAACCCTCTATAGTGTGCTTCTCAGAAACGGTCCGTATCTTAGAGTGGAGGCAACATGAGCATCGAAGAAGGAAAGAAAGCGCCGGCATTTTCACTTCATGGTAGTGATGGGAAGAAACACTCCTTAAAGGACTATGCAGGGAAGACGATCATTTTGTATTTCTACCCGAAAGATGACACACCAGGTTGCACGAAAGAGGCGTGCAACTTCAAAAAGCTCCACACGAAGTTTGCGAAAAAAGATGCTGTCGTACTGGGCGTCAGCCGAGATTCACTTGAGTCTCACGATTCTTTCATTGAGAAGTTCAAGCTCCCTTTCGTGCTCCTCTCCGATCCGAACGCAGGAGTCATGGAAAAGTACGGGGCCTGGGGAGAGAAGAATATGTACGGGAAAAAGACGATGGGAACTATTCGCTCTACGACCATCATTGGGCCTGATGGAAAGGTCGCAAAGCACTGGAAACGGGTAGCAAAGGCTGAGACCCATCCAGAGCAAGTTCTGAAATGGTTTGAGCAATAGCTCTCAGCTCCCTACCGAGGGATTTTCCGACGCCCTAGCAAAAAAAAACCTCCTCGCATTGCATACAAACCTCTTGCTTGGTATACCAATAAGGTACTCGGCGATGTGTAGCGCAGGGGTTCTTCCCCCTAAACGCTCCTCTATCTGACCTACGGTGCATGCTCGTCGAATCGGTAAGAGCGCAACCTCTCTCGAGAGCGGAGCTATTAAAACGTATATGAGGCTATGAACTACATCCAACTGATCACTCACGGTGGACCTGTTATGGGCACACTCCTCCTTTTCTCGGTGGGGGGTCTTACCCTCATTATTTTTAAACTTCTCCACTTCCGAAGAACACAGCTCCCGAAACAGGAACTGTGTGAAAAATTCGCCCAACTCTATAGCCACTCCACTTTCAT
>JBMTVV010000010.1:0-14871 GCA_049451755.1 Bdellovibrionota bacterium | reverse complement strand
AACGAACTCGCCAAAAGAGCCAGGTGGTACTAAATCCGAACGCGAAGACATAACAAATAAGATTCCAATCGAGAAGAGTCGAGTATGGGAGGAGAATCCCGCCTTCCGTGAATGGAAAGAAGATTTGAAGGATATGGAACAGGCCGTTGGTTCCTAAGAAAAGAGCACAAAGAAGTGTTGGCACAACATAGCTTCGAAGACGCGTGAGTGCCGAAAGACTACCGATGATGATCCCAGAAAGGAGGCCGAGAATAAGAAGTGCCTGAGATGTCGAGACACGAAAGGTCTCATGTGCTACCGAGATAATGAGACTTCCTATGGCAGCACGAAGAAGGATCGTGAGACCGAGAAAGAGAGTTTGTATCGGCGATACCATTCCGATTGCTCCCACTTTCAATGGAGACGAACGGGTAGCATCGTGGGCATTATCGCTCCTTTGCACATCTCTTGCTATGTTCATTGTCTCCTTTCAGCACGCTCGTTATCTATAAGAATATAGTGCAGACCTCGAGACTCACACGCAGTAATGAATCTACTTCGGATCTCATCGGCGGCATCGAGACTCTTTGGTGGTTGTCTCGTCTCTGATGCCTCTTCCCAAAAAAGGGCTCGCGTGAGGAGTGGAGCCTTCTCTGTAGCATCTTCTGCTATCTGTGAATCCAGAATAACCCAGAAGCTTTCAATGCGCTGTTGTTGAAGCCACTCTTGCAATTGTAAAGCTTCCTCCATGAAAGAGGCTTCTCTCAGACGCTCTATCGAAACGAATATTGTGATGAGGTAAAGTGGAGAGTTCTGGCGCGCACGCTGGCTCTCTGAGAGTTGTTGTATGGCTCTCATTCGCCCTTCCGCCGTCGTCTGATCCGAATTCCATACTGTTGAAAGGAAGAGGTCTTCTGCTTCAACTCGTGATGTGGCTATACCAGGTTCTCCTGTTCCCTCCGTCATATAGCCATCAGAAGTCAAGGAGAAATCAAATCCCTCGTCTTCTAGTCCTTGAAGATATGTGAGAACCAGTGAGCATAGGGCGTCATCATTTTTTCCAGCGAGAACGAGGGTCGAAACAGTCCCTTCGGGACGCATGGAGGGCTCTGGATGTCTGGACAGGAGCTCCCCCGATTTTGCATACACTTTCCATAGAATACGACGAGCGCCATCAGCAGGATGGTACCGTTTCACATCAAAAAGATCGCCCCCACGATTCTGTAGCTCTATTTGTTCAGTCACTGATGTCGTATCAGATGTCAAAATAGGAATCTGTTTGCTCTGGCTATCTTGAGGAACTATAGGAATATCAAGACTCGGATGAAGCTGGAATTGCCAGGAGAATTTTGAGAGGCCAAAGGAATCTTGCACCACACAATCAATATGAGAGAGTGTCCAATAGCCGCGGTGAGGCATCGAGAGGGGTTGTTCGATGTCTTTCCCTGCGCGGATCTGTCCGGTAATCTTCCAAGTTGCCGTAGATGCCTCCTGAGAGAATTGTGGGGTGAGAGAGAGCGAAAAGAGCGGGGGAAGCGAAGTCTCTGATAGTCGTAGGCAGAGGGAAAATGGTCGTTGAGATCTTGGTCGAGTAAAGTCTTCCGCTACGATACTTGGATTAGCGGAGGTACTATAGGTGGCTCGAATTCGTATCCGTGAGGTCATTCGCCAGCCAGTATAGAGAGTCCCAATACTCATTATGGGAACAAGGATAAGCAGGGAATATCCGATTACCGCGGCAATAAGATCGGAGTGCTGAGATGCCGGGCCGATGACCATGGAGATTCCAAAGAGGAGGAGCACAAACCCTTGAAGCGTTGGAAAATGCCGTATCTGTCGTCCCTTCTTGCGTATTGGTTTCTCTGTAGAGGTACCCGTATGAGCAGGGGTGCCTATACGATCAGTGCCTATACGATCAGAGAGCGAGCCTGAGGATGTGTTACCTGCGCTAATCGTTCTTGTCATAATCTGCTAGTAGGAGTCTTCATCCAAGATAGTCTCGATAGTATGACCTGTTCTGATCGAGAGCGCTAGCATTGCTGGTTGTTGAGGCTTGGCATCGGAGCTCCCCTTACTCCTCCTGAGCTTTGAGAGCACTTTCATAATGCCTCTATTGTTTCTCTCTGTAAGTTCTGAAATTCTCAAGGAAGGTTTTGAGTAAGAATGCGAATGTGGCTGAGGGGTCGAATTTTGTCGCAGCATTCTTCGTGTCAAGTCATCGTCTCATGGGTAGTCCGCATCTCAGAGGTAAGAGAGTCTAAGGAGTCATAATGAATACGTCTCAATGGAAGAAGTTTCAGGAGTATAGCTGGAGTGGTCTCGAGGGCCGATTTTTCTTCGACTACAGCTTTATCGATGATGCTATCGGACTCGATGCTGATATCCAAGATTTTGCTCTCGCTGAAATGGAGAGGTTAGAGCGTGGTGAACGGGTAAATATTGATGAGGATCGGATGGTTGGACACTACTGGCTCCGAGCCCCAGAGCTTGCCCCAACTGCACCTATTACTGATGCTATTCAAAAAGAGTTGTCTCGTGTGCGCTCTTTTGCAGAGAGCATTCGTAATGGAGCGAGTTGCGCTCCCTCTGGGAAACCTTTCGCTTCATTACTGCTCATTGGAATTGGCGGATCTGCTCTTGGTCCACAACTTATCTCTGATGTTTTTCAACGTGGAGAGCGCTCACTTCACTTCTTCTCTATCGATAATACGGACCCTGACGGCATTGCGCTTACTTTGAGCCAGATTCCTTCGCTTGCTGAGACACTTGTGCTCGTTGTCTCGAAGTCTGGTGGAACCAAAGAAACACGAAATGGCATGGTGCTGGTGGAGCAGGCCTTCCAATTACAAGGGTTACACTTTGCACGCCACGCTGTCGCTATCACCGGGGATGGGAGTCTTCTTGATTGTTATGCGAGAGAGGGTGGATGGATTGAGCGATTTCCGATGTGGGATTGGGTTGGTGGTAGGACGAGTCTGTGGAGCACCGTTGGTTTGTTACCCGCAGCGCTTCTCGGTATCAATATCGACTTATTCCTGCAGGGTGCACGCGAAATGGATGCATGTACGCGTGTAGGGGAGTTTGCGAAGAATCCTGCCCTGACGCTCGCCCGTATCTGGCAGATAATGGCATCCTCACGGGATATGGTTGTATTGCCGTATCGTGATCGACTCTTGTTATTCAGTAGGTACTTGCAACAGTTAATCATGGAGAGCCTCGGGAAGGAGTATGATACTGCAGGAAATCCGGTACACGAAGGTATTGCCGTCTATGGCAATAAAGGTTCGACAGACCAACATGCATACGTGCAGCAGCTAAGAGACGGAAGAGATAATGTGTTTGCTTGTTTTATTGAGGTCTTGGAAGAGCGCGTTTCCTTTGAGGGTAATGACGCCGATTATCAAACGATTTGTGAGATGGAGGTTGAAGACGGTGCCACTGCTGGTGATTATCTGCAAGGGTTTCTCCTGGGCACGCAGTCTGCACTTTACGAGAAGGGTCGTCCTTCCGTGATGCTCTCGCTCTCAACGCTTAACGAGTATACGTTAGGAGCGTTGCTGGCATTGTTTGAGCGCGCTGTCTCTTTCTATGCGAGCTTTACGAAGATTAATGCGTACCATCAGCCAGGTGTTGAGGCTGGGAAAAAAGCAGCTGAGCGGATCGTTCAGTTGAAGAAAGAGATTCTTTCACTCCTCAAGCAAGACTCAACGAAGGCGAGAACAGTTGAGGAGATAGCGCTTGAACTCTCCTCGGAAGAACAGATAGAAATCTTTAAGATTCTTGAGCGCCTTGCGGCAAATTTGAAGGTCCGAAAGAATGTTGTTTCAGAAGATCGCTTTGCGTGCCAATACCAGCTCGCTCAAAACGGCTAAGAGAGGCTTCGTATTCGTGGGAAGTATTGCCAAGGGCTAGGTCGAAATCTCTCGCGGAATTTGGGAAAGGAAGAGCATTATGAAGAAGGTGTTCAAGAGGAGAATTGGCATCCTACCTCTCTTGTTGCTGTTCGTAGGATGTAGCCATATTCAAAAAACCTACATGGCAATTTCGGGCAATCCGTATTCGGAATCTGATCTTCGAGAAGTTGGTGCCGAAACGTACACGCTTTACTGTATGAGATGCCATGGTGCTGCAGGTGTGGGAGATGGTGCGGAGGGAGTCGCACTAAGTGTTCAATTGCCTAATTTTACGGATGGTTCATATGAGAAGTCGCTTGGACTTGTTGCGGCAAACATTAAGTACGGGAAGCGACAAGAGATGCCGGCATTCAAAAATATTCTCACTGACCGCGAAGTATGGGCAGTGGCTCAGTATGTCATGTCCCTAAAAAAATAGTCGTTATGACTCTTTTTTCCTGAGCGAAGTCATCAGCGAGGTTTTTTGTACTTTCGAACCGTTGAGCTTTCGCTATCCTCCACCAGAACCTCAACGCAACAAGAACCTTTTGTTCTGAGGAAGGTCCGTGTGCTACCTGCAACAGTTTGAGTATTAAATTGCTCCTCAGTGAGGTTTTGGCAGCGCTTTCGCTTATTAGTAGCTCTAAATTTTTTAAAACGAACGGTGTAGGTAAGCATATCAGCAAACTCGGTCTCCGGAGCTGTCCATGAGGCTACGCATCGTTTCGTCGCAAGGTTTGAGTTTTGCATTCGAAGCTTGAGGGATGAAGGGGTTGTTTGTTGCAGAGCCAGCGCGACGTCTATGATGGTGCCGAGGATGGAGAAGTGATCCACCGAAGCACAGGCGAATAAATTTCCATTTTCATCCGTGGTGATAGCAGTTGCCAACGGTATCCACGTCTCACTTTCTTCCTCATAGCGGGCAATTGAGACGGCTTCCGTTGTCGCTCCAATTGCATCAAGATCTTCTTGATCGAGAGGAATGCAAAGCTCAGCATCTTTTTCCGGATTCGATACTTCGGAACCACCAATCTTTGGGGTAATCTCCCAAACAGTCAGAGGGAGCGTTTCGAGCTCACTAATAAATTCCGTGGCTGTGCTAATCTCAACCGTACCTGTTCCTGTTTGAGCTGAGAGTGCTCCCGCGGGAAATTCAATTGTTGCTCCACCATCTGGAAATGTGAGCTTTGTGCTTTGCTCGAGGATGACTGTAGGAGCAACAAGAGCATAGTAGGTCCCAACATCTGTAAGGCTTACGGAAGCCGTATCACCGGTCTGCGAACGGAGAGTCGTGTAGTTTATACTTCCGGCATATCTTCGCGAATTCCCAGTCGTTGCTTCAACGCCGATACACTCGACTCTCCATTTCTCCTTTTTGTTAAGATTCTTTACGGAGAAGGGGAGTATAAGAGAGGTGTCTCCTTGATTGACCTGTGCAGAGGTTTTCTCCTTGCGAGCGTTGTAGGCAGAACAAGAGAGAGAAGCAAAGGTGGTGAGAGCTACCGGCGCTCCTAATTGATTCGTAGCAGAGAGATTGAGTGTGAGAAGATAATTCGGCTCCTGAAGCGTAAATCCGATAGCGAAACTCTCGGCACTTCCTGCTGGAATAGAGAAGACAACCGGCCTCGGGGGTAGTTTATCGATCAGCCCCTGTTGCTGAGTCTGAGTTGGAAAAACAGAGATTTTATATTCTCTTCCGGCAACAACTGGGAGTGTTAGTGCTGACGAAGAAGATATCTCTCCGTTTAGCAAGAGATCAAAAGAGTCGAGAATGCTTGGCTCAGCGTTTGATTCGAGTCGTACAACCCCATTTATTGGTGTGATGCCATCACTGTCGTAGAGTACAACATCGAGGGTTGCGGTAGCCTCATCAGCTGCAATCTGAAGGCTGAGCGGCGGACTCCCCGCGGCCTGGTTAACCGCGACAGTTTCAAACTCCTGTCTGAGATAAAATGAGCGACCACTCTGAGGAGATGTAAAAACGTTACCGGGTGCTAGGTTCGGATTTTGTGTCCCGTTACCAGGATTGATGGCATTCGGTGGCGGGATAAGTCGATATCGATATGAAAAGTTATTGACGAGATCTACTTGTCCACCTTGAGGGATAGCTCCTTGCTTTTGAAAGGAGGGAGTTATTGTTTCATCTGCATTCGGGTCAAAAAGATTGAGTTTAATGCCGAAGGGGGTGTCGGTAATCGGAGTGCCAAGCCGGTCAGTCACCTGAAGTGACGCGGGGGTATCGACTGGGTAGTAGATAAATATCTCAGGAGGAGGTGTTGGATCCTGAATCTGGTTATTCTGAAAATCTTGGTCGGTTACAAACACAGGGGCGCTGACAAATGTCTCCCCATTTTGGCTCTGTGCAAAGACTACCTGACAACGGTACGGAAGTCGTGAAGGGATATAGTCGAGTGGTAAAATGGGCGGAGTTAGTCCTTCAAATAATTCGAGGATCTTTGGGGTTTGATCTTGCGAGAACAGATCGATATCTGCGAGTGACCCCAACGCATCTCGACACGTTATTCCTCCATCTGCTGGCGGGAAAAACTCCTGAGTTCCATTTGGAGTTCGCTGAAAATCGATAGTAAAATCGACCGAATTCTGAGCAAAAGAGTGATTCGTCAGTAGTAGTACGAATGCGCAGAGCGATAGGAGCCGAGTGATGTCGTGTACTATTTTCCGTGATGAGTGCCTTCTTCTGTAAAGAGATCTCGAAGGTACGGTTTGGTGAACTTTAAGCAGAGGTATTAATTTGATGGGTAACATTATATTTGCTCTCTCGGTTTCTGTCCCTTAAAGAAAATTCCTCTAAAGAGGAGAGATATGTAGGGGCTAAATTGCTCGCGGAGTATTTTCATAGCCCAACCTCCTCCTCATCCTAGCGATTTGTCTTCGGTTGGGGAAGTATAACTTGAATTTGTATTCCTGAGAGGCGCTCGGCTTGAGGTTTCTATCCTATTGAAAACACCTGTGTTTATCAGGGCTCGGATAGTCGAGTGTAGTGCATCCTGCAGAAGTCCTTGTGTAATGTTGTAAGGTCGATGACCAGCCCATACCTTCACCCTCATTTTAGTTCTTACCTGATTCTTTCCGCGCAGAAAAGAGAAGTTTTGGATAGTGAAGATAGGCGACTTACCTGTTTGTATATGTTAGAGATATCCGACATTAATCGTTTGTCGAAATTTTCTTCCGTAGGTGAACCATGAATTCTCCTGAAAATGATCTTCATTCTCCTCATGATAACGATGCTGAAGGTTCGTGTGTCTCACGGACTTTTGGGGGCAAGTTGCTTTGTCCGCTTTCATGGAGTATCGAGGAAAGAAATTTATCCCGAGACGCCATTAGCCACCACGAGTCGCTCTTCTGCGTCGGAAACGGCTTTCTTGGAGTCCGTGGGTTCTTCGAGGAAGGGTACGAGGAGAATCTTTCGACTCATACGGTGCGAAGTCTCTACCTGAATGGCTTTCATGATACTGCCCCAATACACTATCCGGAGGTTGGATACGGATGGGCCAAGGTGCATGAAGCGATGCTTTCAGTCGCCCACCCAGTGAATGCAAATATTCGAATAAATGGTGAGCGAGTTTTCGTTGATGTCGATGGTGAACATGAGTATGTTCGAACTCTTGACTTTCGCACAGGGTGCCTCACACGTAGTTTTATCTATACCACAGCCGCAGGAAACCGCTTTCGTCTTGAATTTAGACGGATAGCCTCATTAGTCCGACAGCATGTCTTGTACACGGGCTTAACAATAACTGCACTTGATGAGCCCGGGTCGGTCGAAATCGCTACTCGTATTGAAACCCCGGTAGAACACCACGCTGACCCGGATGATCCGAGGGTGGGTGCTGGTGATGCATCAATGGGTGCGTGTATCGAGAGGTTGCAACACGAAGAGGGAGTATTTCTGCTCCAGCAGAGAACCGCTCATTCTGACCGTTTGTTAGCTACTGCGATTGCCCAGTCTCTCGCAGGTAACCCTGCTATGTTCGTTGTGGCCGAAGATCTGAGAGCGCAAGACGTCTCTTTTGAAGTAGCGCCGGATGCTCCCGTAACGCTTGAGACCTTCGCTGCGTACTATTATTCGAGTATGCACGTACCGTCTTCAGCGCAATGCCGAGAGGACTTGGTGGTGCAAGCTCAAACTGAATGTCTCCGCGCACGACAAGATGGTGGCCGTCGGTTACTCGAAGAGCAAGAGCACTACCTCAGTCAGTTCTGGAGTGAGTGTGATGTGCAGATTGATGGCGACGTGGTGCTCCAGCAAGGAGTGCGCTTTGCACTTTTTCAGTTACTTCAGTCGGTAGGACGGGATGGAAAAACGAACGTAGCGGCAAAAGGACTGACGGGTGAGGGCTACGGTGGGCATTACTTCTGGGATACAGAGATCTATGTACTTCCTTTCTTTACGTGGACAAAGCCTGAAATCGCGAGAGCGCTCCTTCATTATCGGTTCACTATTCTTCCTGGGGCGAGAAAACGAGCGGCTGAGCTTGGGCACGAAGGGGCACTCTATCCGTGGAGAACCATCTCCGGTGAAGAGGTCTCATCATTCTTTCCCGCTGGAACAGCGCAGTATCATATTAATGCCGATATCGCTTTTGCGATTCTGCAGTATGTGGAGGTAACGGAGGATCAGAAGCTGCTCGCTGACTTTGGTGCAGAGATGCTCTTTGAGATTGCACGGTTCTTTGTCAGTCTCGGTAGTGAGATACCGGGAAAGGGGTACTGTTTCCACTGTGTAACAGGGCCTGATGAATACACCGCATGCGTTGATAATAATGCGTATACGAATGCGATGATTCAGCGAGCGCTTGAGGGCGCTGTGGCTGCGTATGAAACGTTGAGAGAGAGTTTCTCGGGCAAGCTCAATGAATTACAGAGAGTGCTCTCGCTCTCAGGGGATGAGGTGGCTCGCTGGAGTGAGATAGCTGCCTCCATATATATCCCAGAATGCGACGAGCTTGGGATTATCGCCCAAGATGATACCTTCCTTTCAAAACCGCACTGGGACTTTGAGGGGACGCCAAAGGATAAGCATCCACTCTTACTTCATTATCATTACCTAAATATTTATCGGCATCAGGTTCTTAAGCAGGCTGATACGTTGATGCTCATGTATCTCATGCCAGAACGATATTCCCGGGCGTTAACGCGACGTTGTTTTCACTATTACGAGCCGCTGACTACCCATGATTCCTCCTTATCTCCAGCAGTGCACTCCGCTATTGCTGCGAACATATCGGAGATGGACTTTGCTACTGAGTATTTTCTCAAAACGGCGCGATTAGACCTTGATAATACGTGTGGGAATACGAAGGACGGGCTCCACATCGCTTCACTTGCAGGAAGTTGGGGAGCGCTTTTCTACGGGTTCTTAGGTGTTCACATGAGAGAAGGTGTCCTCAGCTTTCGACCTGAGATGCCAGAGGCGTGGGGTACGGTACGGGTTCACTTCCAGTTCCGTGGACGGTCGCTCGAAGTGGAAGTTGCTCATGAGGTAATTACCTACCGTTTGCTTTCGGGAGAGCCGATCGAAATCCGACATTTTTTTGAAACGGTTACTCTTCCTGCTGAAGGTGCAGTTGAGATTTCACTTGCTCCTTCATTAAAGGCGGTGCTCTTTGATCTTGATGGCGTTATCACTGATACGGCTGAGTATCACTATCGAGGATGGAAGGCGCTCGCGGATGAACTCGGCATCGCATTTGACCGGGAGAAGAATGAAGCACTGAAAGGTGTCAGTCGGATGGACTCACTGAATCGTATTCTCGGTGAGAGAGCAGGGGAGTATTCGCCGGCGGAAAAGGCTGCGCTTGCCAAGAAGAAAAATGACTACTATCTCAAGCTCCTTGAAGAGCTAGATGAAAGTGCCATATTGCCGGGAGTGAAGAACCTTCTCGAGGAGCTCAAGAGCGCAGGTATAAAAACAGCAATCGCCTCTTCGAGTAAGAATGCTCCAGCGATTCTTTCGCAGCTTGGAATCGAGAGTCTCTTTGATGCAATTGCAGATGGAAATAATGTTCAGGTAAGCAAGCCAGATCCTGAAGTCTTCCTCTTGGCTGCCGAACAACTGAGGATACGACCGTGTGATTGTCTCGGAGTGGAAGATGCAGAGGCGGGGATTACCGCAATTCAAGCTGCTGGCATGCGTTCACTAGGGGTTTCCGTCGAGAATAATCTACCAGGAGCGACAAGAACGGTGCGAGATCTCACCAATGAGACTCTCTACTCGTTGACGAGCCTATTTGCCGTTAGTGAGTTGACGAAGGCCGCCTGAAATCGATGTGCACCTGAGAGTATGCCGAACAAAACCCCCTTTTTTTGTTTTTGGTGAATGGAGAGGATGCTCAGCGCTTTGGTCAGAGGCTTGTTGTTGTCGACTTCAATCCTTGCTCTGGCAGGTGCACTGAAAGTTGAGGGAATGGTATCGTCCATCCATGTTTGTTGGATGCTCTTACGCAGCCACGTTGGATAGTACGGGCGAGGGAAGGATAGTACTGCGCTGCATCGCCCGTAAAGTGAATAACAATAGCGAAGTTGAGAGAAGAAGCTGCAGCTTCTTCAAATTCAACTTTGAGGCTTGAGACATACTCAAAGAGGTCTTCTTCTTGGAGTGCGGTTTCAATTTCTTCTCGAAGAAGAGTCGGTAGTTCTTCCGTAACTTGAGACTGGTAACGGTAGTCGATTCCGAATGAGTATGTCTCGCCAAATCCATCTCGTAGGTTCCGAATATACGATTTTCGGAATTCGCGGGTATCAATGTGATAGCGACTACCCCCGTACCCCATCAATTCCACGTAGTCAGGACTCTGGAGTGTCACCCGACCAAATGTGCCGTCTTGGAGGATGACATGGTCACCAACGTCAGACGGAAACAGCTTTTCATCCTTGTGGGATTGTCGGGAGCGGATCGCGATGAGGTCTTGAATTGGGACTCGTAGAATTCTTCCTGAGGTGAAGGCTTCATTGATGAGTGTGGCATAGAAGCTAATCGAATCAACCCGCCAGAGAATGCCGTTGTACTCAATAACTTCTCCTTCTCGAACTGGACCGAAGTTTAAGAGCAACGCGAGCTGGCGCCACCAATCCGGTATGGTGTCTTTCATTGTCCAGAGAAGCCCGAGAAAGAGGAGTGAAAAGAGTAGGAGGAGTACCCAATCTTCAAAGAGGTATAACGTTGCAAGAAAAGCAAGGGCAGCACCGAGGGTAGAGGTGACGAGTCCTGCTACCTGAAGTAGCTTGCCCGCATGTGAGAGTTTGGCACCTGCCCCATCAAGATGAGAGATGATGTACTTCGGTATGTTCCGGAGGGAGATCCAGAGGAGGGCGGCGACAAGAAATGCGAAGAAAAGGTGTTTCCCACGACTTTCGAAGAAAAGTGAGAGCACACTTTGAATGGATTCGCCGACCGATTTCCGCTCGTCTTGCTTTTGGGAGAGCTTCTCTTCTGTGATGGCGAGTTCCGCATCAATCGATTTTAGTTGAGCTCTCCACTTTTCGAGAAGCTCATGCAGTGGTTGTTGTAAACGTGGTTCACGGAGTTCCTTGCCAAGTATTGTAAGATTATCTACCGCTCTGATGGCTGAAGCTTTTCGTTCCGTTAGTTTGCTGCGCTCATCTTTCAGGTTACTAATCTCCCTCGGGCGACTGGTCACATCTCGCAGCTCTGCGATGAGGGGAGCGAGCAGGTCTTGAAGTTCTTTGCTCCACGAAAAAGATGAGCCATTTTTTTCTCGTGAAACATCAGAGAGCTCAACTCCGATTGCGAGCTCCGTAAAATCGTGCTGGATATTCGAGAGTCGCTGGGAAATGGCTTGGACTTCTTCTTCAAGCTGAACTTGTCTACCTGTTGCGAGTGGGCTACGAAGCTCCTCTTGCTTCTCTTGCAGTTCTCCCTTCAGGCTCTCCTCAAGTTCAAGAACCTGCAGAAGATGTCGCTCGATAGATATTCGGTCCTCCTCGGGTAGCGACTGTGTGTGCCCAACATTAAGGGTGATGAAACAGAGAAGAAAAAAGAGATAGAAAAAATGTTTCATGCTTTATGAACCTGAAAGAGCGTAGCTCCCCATGTAAATCCACTTCCGAAAGCGCAGCTTAAGATATAGTCTCCGGATTGAAGCTCTACCTCCTCTACTGCATGACTAAAACCAATTGGAATAGTCGCTGCTGTTGTATTCCCATATTGAGCGATCGTGTTAAATACTCGGTCTGACGGAATATGAAGTGTATCCGCTACGAGACCATTAATACGTGCATTGGCCTGATGGGGAATGACGAGGCGCACATCCTGTGCTGTGATCCCGCTTTTCTTAAGGACGGAGGTGGAAACCTCAACCATTCGTCTTACGGCATGTTCAAAAACCTTTCGTCCTTCCATTTGCGGAAAGCACTTCCCCTCTTCGACCATCTCTTTTGTAATACGGGTGGGGAAGTGTGCGCTACCGACGTGTTCACACCAAAGGATAGAGGCGTGCTCTCCATCACTATGAAGCTCGGAGTGAAGGACCCGAAAGCCCGGGGTTGTTAATGTAGCGGTGGCACTTTTAGAAATAATGCAGCTACCGGCACCATCTCCAAATAACACCGCGATATCTCTCCCACGCGTAGAGAGATCTAGCCCAGTAGAGTGTACCTCTGCACCAATCACGAGAATATTCTCGTATCGACCTTGGTTGACAAGTGCGTCCGCAAGTTCAATGCCGTAGAGAAAACCTGAGCACTGATTCCGGATATCAAATGCTGGAACAGTAGGAAGCCCTAGCTTGTGTTGCACCAGAACTCCAATGCCAGGAAAGTCGTAATCAGGAGAAAGGGTTGCTGCGATGATAGCATCTACTGAGGTGCCAGCAGCGTGAAGAGAGAGTTTCGCGGATTCAGTAGCAAGATCACTCGTTGTCATTGGAGATTCGACGAAGCGTCGCTCTTGAATGCCTGTTCGTTTTTGAATCCACTCATCGCTCGTATCTATGAACTGAGCGAGATCTTCGTTTGTAACTACTTTGGGAGGAAGGTAGCGAGCAAATGAGTGAGCGACGGCAGTCATGTATTTCTCCTAGAGTGATGTTGTTTTTTGAGCAGCATGGAATGTTTTTTGAGAGATGAAAAGGTGAAATGCCGCAACTATTTCCCTTCATCTTTGGTAGTTCTTTGTTTTTGTGGGAGGTACGCGGCGTATACGGAGAATTCTTTTCGGAGTGTTCGCGATGACTACTGCAATCGAAACACTAGCGGTAATCACACATGAGAAGGCACCTTCATTGATATACGTTCTGGGGTGATGTGTTTTGAGATGGCTATGTAATGGACTCCGACATTAGATGTGCTCGGAAAGTTCCCATAAAACGCTGTTTGGGTATGGTGGCGTGGGTTAGGTTCATCAGCCTCCAGTGCAAGATTGTGCATGCTGAACGGGGGTGTATCGAGTCTCTGGCAGCGCTCACTCATGATGTCGTAACGAAGAGTTACTGGGAGCTGTGAGTCTAACCCTTCTGTTCCATTTTGGCATTCAGAGTGAGCATGCAACTATCCTAGGTTTGGAAGTGGTGGCACCACATCTTCCCGCCACTGAAAATCCTTACTCCGAATGTCGCGGAGCGATTCTTCTTTGGGAGCATAGCTTAAGACAAAGGAGCGTCTTGCCGCGGGCAACGTGGCAACGCGGTGGTCAGTAAACGCATCAAGTACCACCCACTTGTCTCCGCGGCAGTCAACAGGGGTCCACTCATTAGTTGTTTTATCCTTTACGTGAAGCACTGGCGGTCCATCATAGTGAGATTGTCGAATAAGGCTCAACCAGATTGGGTTTGTTGCTCTCCAATCTCGGTGAGTTGGGTGGTGCTCTCCTCCTTTTGCGATGTTCATTGTTACATGCCACAACGTCTGCGGTGCTCCACCAAACATTTCAGCGAGACTCTGCATTTCAGCTGTACTTGCAAGAGCGTGAATATTTTTTGCCGCTTCGATACGACTTCTCCCATCTTCGATAAATACGAGTTCACTATGATTTATCGATGCGAGATAAGTACCTTGATTCTCCATGGCAAGCGCTTCATCTATCGCGAGGGAGAATTCTTCCGATAGACCAAGCTGATGACTTTCAACTACGGCAAAGCCACTCGATTCATATTGATACTTAGCACGTATAAGAGCCTCAGAGAGTCCAGCAAGAGACCTCTCTTGGAGAGCTCTGCAGTCAGTTTCTCGTGTATTTGTCGTTGTCGGGTCCATACCTCACGAGAATATCTGTGTTTCTTCCGTTAAGCGAATTGTTCGAGATACGGTAGGGCAAAGGGCGCTCATCTCACCTCCTACTAGCCAAATTTCGCCATTAAGCACAGCTACTTACGGACTGTATGATTTGGAGGCGATGGGAAAACGGGATCGTCATCTCGAACTATGCAAGCTCCTCTACTGTTCTTCGAATAAGCTCCTGGTCAGCTTGAAAGGGGAGTGTGATGTGCTCTGTTTCACTATGCTCTGCATTAAACGTAGCGCACGTAGTAATAGAGTTTGGATTACCTGCCCACGCTCTTCTTGCTACTCCTCCCATAACATCCCAGGGCATAGCCGTTTCGAGGATAGTATCGACTCGGGTGCTCCCATCGAGCACCATGCCAAAGCCACCATTAATTGATTTGCCGATGCCGACCCCTCCACCGTTATGGAGAGCAACAAGGCTAAATCCCCTCGCTGCATTTCCAGCAAAGAGGCTTGTTGCCATGTCTGCCATAATGTTTGAGCCGTCTTTAATGTTTGCCGTCTCGCGAAAGGGAGAGTCCGTTCCTCCAGTATCGTGATGATCCCTGCCAAGCATGATGGGACCGATCTCACCATCACGAACCATTTTATTGAAGTGGAGTGCGATCATCTTCCGACCAATTGCATCTTGGTACAAAATGCGAGCCTGCGTTCCAACGACCAACTTATTCTTCATCGCTTCCGTGATCCACTGGTAGTTGTCGTTATCTTGATAGGTCAGCTGGCGACGTACACG
>JBMTVV010000009.1:0-15396 GCA_049451755.1 Bdellovibrionota bacterium | reverse complement strand
GATATCCAGTGGCCGCCATTCGGTTGAGGGATAAAGGGAGTTACGAGAAAAGAGGTTAATTATGGCAGAGGAAGAAAAGGAAGCCGAAGAGCAGGAGAACGAAGCATCCGGTTCTGGCTCCGATAAAAAACGGTTTGCTCTATCTCGCAAAACACTACTGGTAGTTCTGGGAGTAGTGCTTGTGATAGCTGCCATTGGAACTCCATTGGCCTTTTTCCTTCTTGCTGGTGATGGTAGTCAAGCAATAGAAGAGCTTTCAGCGGACGCTGCTAAGGAAGAACCCGAAACGATTCTTTACATTGAAGGCTTCGAGGATCTTAAAGAAGGTGAAGAGAATGAAAAACCGCTGGGAGCCTTCTATCCTTTTGAAACCTTCATCGTGAATCTTAATGGAGGTGGATACCTAAGATGTCAGGTACATGCCGAATTCGTAAAAAGAGACATACCGAATCGCTTTTTCGCAAAACTCATCATTATTCGAGATTCAATCATTACGACCCTTTCTGGTAAATCTCGCGAAGATCTTGCAGACAAGGCCGGGAGAGAAACTCTCAAGAATGAGTTGAAAGTGGCAATCAATGGAGAGCTCAGAAGAGATGAGGTTGCCAATGTATATTTTAATCAGTTTGTCATCCAGTAGGGAGAAGCTATGAATCAGGTGCTATCACAGGATGAAATTAACTCTCTGCTTAAAGGACTATCAGATGGAGACGTCGAAGAAGATAGTGTAGAGCAAGAGGATACTCCCTCCGCTAAACGATTTGATCTCGCAAATCAAGAGAGAATTATCCGCGGTCGAATGCCGACCATGGAACTTATTCATGATCGATTCTCAAGGCAGTTCAGAAGTCAGCTTGGTAATTTTCTAGGTCGTACTTGCTTCGCAAACGTAGCAGGCATTGAGATGGTAAAGTTTGGATTGTTCATGAAGAAGCTTCCACTTCCATCCTCTCTCCATATATTTCGCATGCCACCGCTGAGTGGATATGCCCTTATGGTAGCATCTTCGCCACTAGTATTTGGAATAGTAGATGCCTTGTTCGGTGGGGGTTCTCAGAACCGAGTAAAGATCGAAGGAAGAGAGTATACGCCCATTGAATCACGACTGATCGGCAAAGTTGTGATGATGGCTCTTGATACGCTTAAGGACGCATGGGCCCCCATTCATCCTGTGGATTTTGTCTATGTTCGCTCCGAGTTTAATCCCCTTGCAATTGCAATAGTGCCACCGACAGATGCGGTCATTATTGTGACTATTGAAGTTGAGTTTGAACAAGAGACGACAACACTCACCATATGCATGCCGTATTCAACGATAGAACCATTACGAAGTAAGCTTGCCACAGGCTTTCAGAGTACTCGACTAGAAGCAGACACTGGTGTTGCAAAGCGCATGGAGATGAATATTAAGCAGACACAAACCAATCTCAGTGTAGAGCTCGCACGTGGTTCTATATCGGCTGGTGATTTTTTAAAGCTGAATCCAGGAGATGTCATTCCACTTGATACGGTACCGTCCGAAGAAGCAATGATTAAGATTGAAGGAGAGCCGAAGTTCTACGCGTATGTTGGAAGCTATCGCGGAAATCGAGCATGTCGGATCAGTCGTCAAATTCCAAAGCAAGATCTCATTAATTATCGTAATAAACAGGAGCTATTGAAATATGGCAGATGAGGAAACAACCCCAGAAGAGAGCTCTAGTGTAAACGACGATGCGCTCAAGGGAGATTTAGAGCAGGTAGCAGAGGCTGCTGAGGAAATTACTCAAGCAGCAGGAGATGCTCTCAGTGGGCATCCGAACGCTAGCAGAACAATTGAGTTCATAAAGGAGGTGCCACTCGCCGTAACGATTGAGGTTGGTAGGTCAAGAATGACAATACAAGATCTCTTACAACTGGGCCAGGGCTCTGTCGTGGAGTTGTCAAAACTGGCTGGCGATCCCCTTGATGTATATGTCAATGGGTATTGTGTCGCCCGTGGTGAGGCCGTCATTGTGAACGAGAAATTCGGTCTACGTGTTGTTGAAATTGTCGATCCAAAAGATCGAATTCAAGCATTGGGATAGTTATGCGGTTTTTATCACTCTGTATATTATTTATGAGTATCTTTTGTGTGCCGGTGTTTGCCGATACTGGTACGCAGTATAGTGAAATAGAGCGGTTGCGACGGCTAAAAACACAGGTCAACTCTCCAAGAGAGACGCTGAGCAGTGAGATTCCCTCGGAGGAGCATGAGGGTGCGAAAGGCAAGAGTGAGCGATTGGAGGGAAGAGCAGATGATGGAAATCTTTTGGTAAAAGCTATTAAAGGCTTATCTCTATGCCTCGGTATATTTTTTGTTTTTG
Organism: Bdellovibrionota bacterium; assembly: GCA_049451755.1. Taxonomy (GTDB): domain Bacteria; phylum Bdellovibrionota_C; class UBA2361; order UBA2361; family RFPC01; genus RFPC01. The sequence continues at coordinate 13,051 of JBMTVV010000009.1, read as the reverse complement.
TCTATTTTCTGAAAAAGCAGCAGGGAATTAAAACCGTACGGAAGGAGCGGCGGCTTATTCTTAAGGAGCAGATGAATCTCGGTGGGAAAAATAGCGTAGCGCTGATTTCCGTTGATGGGAGAGAGATGCTCGTAGGAGTGTCAGAGAGTAATGTACACCTCTTACAAGCTCGTCAGGTGACGTCAAGTCCCCAGCGAGCCGTAGCTGCTCATGCAAAGGTGGTATCATGTGTAAACGAGTAGCCTTTTTTCGGGCAAGTCTGTTGTTTCTTGCCCTTCTGCCATTGGATGTATTGGCTCAGTCCAATCTGGTTCCAGATCTTAACATCTCCGTTGGTGGTGAGTCACTTACAGGAAGTGGGGGAATCTCCTCAGCGATCAAGATCATACTACTGCTATCCATTTTCTCCTTTGTCCCGGCCCTGATCCTTACGACAACATGTTTTACCCGTATTGTTGTTGTGCTTGGAATGACAAGAACCGCACTCGGAACACAACAGGCTCCGCCAAATATGGTCTTAACGGGGTTAGCGCTCTTCCTGACGGCCTCAATAATGCAGCCGATTTTTCATGATGTATACAACAATGGTATTTCTCCCTATCTCGAAGGCTCTATGAGTGCTGAAGAGGCATGGCGTGAAGGTTCGGAGCCATTACGCAAGTTTCTTGTTCGACACTCACGAGAGAAAGATCTCGCGTTATTTCTCGAGATCAGCAAAACAGAAATACCAGAGTCGCCTGAAGATGTTCCATTTCTTGTAGCGGTTCCCTCCTTCGTTCTCAGCGAGCTGAATGTTGCTTTTCAGATTGGATTTTTGCTAGCGCTTCCGTTCCTCGTACTCGATATGGTTGTTTCTTCGGTATTAACATCGATGAGTATGATTACACTGCCGCCGGTTGTAATATCACTTCCCCTCAAGCTCATGCTGTTTGTAGTGGTCGATGGATGGCATCTCCTCGTTAGCTCGTTAGTACAAACGTATCAAATTACTTAGAGGTTACATGGGAATAGATGAATTTCTCCTCTTAGGGCAGAATGCAATTATCACAGCAACGCTTGTTTCCGCTCCGATTCTGATACTGGGGCTCATCGCAGGTCTTGCGGTAAGTATATTTCAGGCGGCAACGCAGATTAATGATGCAGCGCTCGCTTTCATTCCTAAGATTTTATCCGCCGTCGTTGGTCTCGTCTTTTTTGGGCACTTTATGATAACGCGAATATCCTCATTTACATCGGAGGCCGTTGAGATGATTAGTAAGCTTGGAATTGGAGTCCAATAGTATTCTCTCTATCGTGATTATCTGGAGCGTGAGGTTATAGTATAGTGGGATTTGAGCACTTCAATATTGGTGGATATGCTCTTGAGCACATTGATTCCATATGGACGTTTGTCCTCTTAACGGTCCGATACGGAATTTTAATGATGCTACTTCCCGGATTCGTAACGAGTCCTACAGGGAAGATGGTTCGTATGCCTGGTATCTTAGCGCTTGCACTTATCAGTACGGTGGCATCTCCTACTGCAAGTCTTACCGAGCATCTGGGAGTACTTCTGCTACAGGTAATCAGTGAAGCTTTATTCGGACTGACTCTTGGGATTATTCCACTCCTCATAGTTTCGGGAGTGCAGATGGCAGGGGGACTATCTTCCACAACGATGGGGCTTGGTGCTAGCCAGTTAGTAGATCCGACAATGGGAGGTTCGCTCCCGGCTCTAGGTCGGCTCATGGGAGATCTCGTCATACTCATTTTCCTTCTCTCTAATGGACATCACGCAATTGTTTATAGTGCTGCTGGATTGGGGGGAGTGATTATCCCTGGTACTTTTGTCCCAGGTGCAAACTCTCTTGAGCTGATTATATCGAGGGTTGCGGATGTATTCCGATTGGGTGTACTCATTTCAGCACCTGTCATTGTAGCTCTGATGCTAACGAATTTTGTCATGGGTTTGATATCGAAGGCTATTCCTCAGGTGAATATCTTCATTGTCAGCTTTCCTCTTACTATAGGAATTGGGCTTATTCTTACTGCGTTATCACTCCCTGAGCTTACCGTGTTCATCGAGCGTGAGTTGATGGATGTGGAATCAGGTCTACTCGTCGTGCTGAGTGATGTCCAAATAGTGGCAAGAAATTGACATTATAACTGGAAAAGGCTGGCAAAACAGCTATTTAGAGTAGGCACGTTCTTTGCTCCCTATTCGCTGCATAGCTAGCCGAGCAGAGGAGTATGTCAGAATTTTCAACCCCGGAAGAACGGACCGAAGACCCCACCGACAAACGGATGGGGCAGTTACGCGATGATGGTTCCGTGCATCTATCTATAGAGGTTGTACAGGTAGGTACAATGTTTACAGCCATTGTTACCCTCGGAATTATTTCTCGATTCATCTTTCATGACTTTCGCACCTATATGGATTCTACCTTCAGACTCGCTGGGGAGAATAGGACCTTCACTGAAAATACTATCTTCGAAATCTTTCTTGGAGCATTCCAAGAGTTTGCTCCGGAGGTAAGCCTTCTTTCGGTTATTATAGCTGGGATTGCTATTATTTCTGTCGGTCTACAAACCAAATGGAATATCAAGAAGAATCTGATACAGCCTAAGTTTAGTATGTTAAATCCGATTAATGGAATTAAACGGATGTTTTCTCCCAAAAATCTGGTAAAGACCGGAGCCTCGGTTCTGAAGCTATGTATCATTCTTCCAATTGCATACTTTTCTCTCAAGAAGTTTGCTCCACAGATGATAACGCTCATGCATTACAGTATTGACCAGATATTTGCGGTAACCGCTGATGCACTTTTTTACGTATTCTGGAAAATACTCTACGTGCTTATTGCCTTTGCTATTTTCGATTATTTCTTTACGAAATGGCAGTGGCTCCGACAGAATCGAATGACAAAACAAGAAGTAAAGGATGAACGAAAGTCTGTTGAAGGGGATGAGCAGACGAAAAGAAAGATTCAAGCAAAGGGATTGCAACGGATAGTTGATAGAATATCGAATAGCGTACCTCAAGCAGACGTTGTGGTAACGAATCCAACCCATTTTGCTGTCGCTCTCAAGTATGATCGAGACTCTATGGGTGCTCCAAGGGTTGTAGCAAAGGGGAAAGGATTCTTGGCATTACGTATCCGAAAGATTGCAAAGGAGTCTGGAGTCCCAGTGCTTGAAAGAAAGTTGTTAGCGCGTGCCCTATATGCCTCATGTGAGGTCGGAAGTGAAATACCGAAAGATCTCTTTCGAGCGGTCGCTCAGGTTCTTGCGTACGTTTATAAGATCAAAAATCCTCAAGCAGCCCAGCCACAGGGAAGTAGTAGAATATAGGAAGGGAATGAATTATGGCCGCTAAAGATCGACTAAGAGCCCTGAAGGCAAGTTCGGTTCCAATCGCACTCATTGGAATTTTAACAATTCTGATTATTCCTATACCGACTGCCTTACTTGATATTTTTCTTGCATTAAATATCACCGTATCATTAGTGGTTCTATTCGTGGCGCTGTATATGGGTCGCGCTATCGATTTTACTTCCTTTCCAGCATTACTCCTCGTGACAACACTTTTCCGGCTCGCCATGAACGTGGCGTCAACTCGACTTATTCTGCTCAATGGAGATCAGGGGCTAGATGCTGCCGGACACGTGATTCAGGCGTTCGGCCAATTTGTTGTAGGTGGCAACTTTGTTATTGGAGTTGTGATCTTCATTGCCATTAGCATTGTGAATCTGAAGGTTATCACAAAGGGATCGAGTCGAATTGCAGAGGTTGCGGCTCGGTTCACTCTTGATGCTATGCCTGGTAAGCAGATGGCGATAGATTCTGATCTTAATACTGGACTCATTAGTGAAGAAGAGGCGAAGACGAGGAGAAAAGAGCTCTCACAGGAAGCTGAGTTCTATGGAGCAATGGACGGTGCTGCAAAGTTCGTAACGGGAGATGCTGTAGCAGGTCTTTTTATCACGGGGATTAACATTGTCGGTGGGCTCTTTATTGGGATGATTCAGAAGAATATGGATTGGATGGCAGCGGCTGAAACCTATACGCTGTTGACGATCGGGGACGGGCTCGTGAGTCAGATTCCATCCATTATTATCTCAACCTCCTCTGGTCTTATAGTTGCTCGAGCAGCTTCTGGTGATGATCTTGGTAATGAAGTCCTTAGTCAGCTCGGAAGGACAACGAAGCCACTTTTTCTTGCGTCGGCAGTATGTCTAGGGCTCGGTATCGTACCGGGTCTTCCATTTGTACCATTTACGGTTCTTTCATTACTCTGCGGTGGCATTGGCTTCATGCGTCGGTCCGCCTTGCAAGGCGAGCAATCGGTAGGGGGTGGACGTGGAAGCCACCAAGCAGCAGAAGGTGGAGGTAGTAATTCTGCTCAGGTTGATGGGGAGGCCCCGAGACCTGGTAGTACCGAAGAAGTAGCTGGTCTACTTGGAGTGGACACCTTAGAGCTGGAGGTTGGTTATGAACTTGTATCGCTCGTAGAGGGAGGCGAACTTGTAGAGCGCATACGTTCACTGAGGAGGCAGTTTGCTATTGATTATGGCTTTATCGTACCCCCAATCCATATTCGGGATAATGTTCGCATCGGTGCATCCGAATATAAGTTTTTGTTGAAAGGTGGTGTGCTTGGTTCTGGAGAGTTGAAGTCAAATCATTTACTCGCGATGGATCCGGGAACAGTGTCCTCACCTTTAGAGGGGATTCCTACAAAAGAGCCTGCATTCGGCTTGGATGCCCTTTGGGTGCCAGATTCAGAAAAGGAGCGAGCTCAATTCTCAGGATACACGGTAGTTGATCTCTCTACGGTCGTTACTACTCACCTTACCGAAATGATTCGCTCTAATATGCATGAGCTGATTGGGCGCCAGGAGACGCAGTATCTGCTTGATAAGTTAGGTGAGGAGCATCCAAAGGTTGTGGAGGAGCTCGTACCGTCACTACTTACGCTGGGGCAGGTTCAACAAGTTCTTCATGCACTCTTAAGGGAGCAGGTGAGTATTCGCGATTTCAGAACTGTGATTGAGACAATTGCGGATTGGGCTCCAAGCGTTAAACAACCAGAGAAGCTAGCTGAATTTGTTCGAAGACGCCTCGCGAGAGTCATCACTGAAAAATATTCGACTGAAGATGGACGACTGCCATTAGCGAGTCTCAATCCATCTCTAGAGAGAGACCTTGCAAGTGTACTACAGCAAACGGATGAGGGTTCGTATTTAGCTCTTGAGCCAGGTAGTGCGCAAAAGCTCATTAATATTCTCAATAATGCAGCGAATAAGTTCATTGAACAGGGGCTAACCCCATTAATTCTTGCTCCGAACCATATCAGAGCGGCGCTGGCACGGTTTGTTGAACGCTTTGCGCCTGGTTACGCAGTTATTAGTCATCAGGAGATTGCACCACATGTACGAGTGCAGTCACTTGGTGTGATCGGTGTTGATGAAGCATTGGGCGGATAATGTGTGGCAAGTTGCATGTTGTGTTGGTCTGAGGATTGCAAAACAGATTGAGGTATCTGCCGAGTTTTGCAGAATGTGGTGGAAAATCTGAGAGCTTATGAGGGACGTGTAGAGCTGAGAGAAAAAAACGTTGTATTTCAATAGTATAGAGATGAGGAAATTTTGAGCCCGTTTGCTCCTTATCCGAATCTTATATGAGAGGGGATTATTGTGTCGAAGTTATCATTACGTGTGTGTCAAGAAACGGATAAGAGGAAGGAAAGAGCAGTGCCAGCACGAGTCATGAGCTTTACAAGTGGAAAGGGTGGAGTTGGAAAGACGCATATCGTCTCAAATCTTGCCGTCTCTCTTGCGCGACAAGGAAAGAGCGTATTGATGCTTGATGCAGATCTTGGACTTGCCAATGTTGATGTCATACTCGGCATCAAGGTGCGTCTTACCATTCATGATTTTCTAGAGGGAAGAGCTGAGCTATCGGAGGTTGTTGCCTCTGGTCCAGCAGGAATTGATATCATTCCAGCTGCAAGTGGTGTTGAATCGATTCTCCAGTTACGACAACAAGACCGTTTACAATTACTTCATGCTATTGAGAAGCTCGCTCAAGGATATGATTACTTACTTATTGACACTCCCGCTGGCATTGGACCTGAGGTGCTGTCTTTCAACGGTGCATCACAAGAGATTGTATGCATTGTAAATCCTGAACCAACCTCACTTACGGATGCTTACGCGCTCATTAAGGTGCTCTCTCGACGGTTTGGTGAACGGTCGATAAATATTTTGGTAAACAATGTGCAGAATGAGCGAATGGCTGGAGAGACGTTTCGTCACTTTGATGAAGTAGTGCATCAATACCTCAACGTTGAGCTTCAGTATCTTGGATGGGTTCCTCAAGACCCCGTCGTTCCGAGGGCGACGCGTCAGCAAAGGCCTTTTTGTCTTGAGTTTCCAAGTGAGCCCGCTTCGCGAGCAATAGAACGCATAAGAGCCAAAATCGATGAAACGTTTGTGCAGTCAAGGGTGAAAGGAGGCGTACAATTTTTCTTTAGACAGTTATTAGAGGCGGGTAGTGATGGCGAAAGAAGGCTCACATAAGCCTTCCTTTGTGGGGGTACACAAGTTGAAGGCAGTGGTCATTTTGCTTTCGATGTTTGTTGTGTCCTTGTCTGGGATGTTGGCGAGGGTATCTCTGACAACGATGCTCGTCCGTTGTACGATTGTATTCGTGATTATAGTCGCGATTAGCCGAATAATAATTCAGATTCTGAAAACGAATGAGGAGATGACAGGTGGCTAAGGCAAAAAAGACAGCTGTTGAGGCCTATAAGACGGTTGATGATTATGAGAAGGAAGAGCTCATCAAGAGCTATTTGCCTCTTGTAAAAAAGGTTGTACATCGACTATCCGGGAGGCTCCCAAAAGATGTGGATCTCAAAGAGATGCTTAATTCTGGTATCATTGGTCTCGTCGATGCGCTTGAGAAATACGATCCAAAACATGAGACCAATTTTTCGACGTATGCTCAATTTCGTATTCGTGGCGCGATCCTCGATAGCTTTCGCTCACAGGATTGGTTACCACGTTCTCTCCGTTTTAAGTCTCACAAGATTGAGTCCGCATATCAGCGGGTAGAGCAGCGTCTGGGCCGTGCGGCGACGGATGAGGAGGTGGCTGCAGAACTCGGTGTGGCCGTTGATGAATTCCAAAAGCTTCTTGGAGAAGTTGGTAGTGTCGTCATGTTGAGCTTTGAGGAGCTTGGGTTCGGACATGGTGAAGAACGATTTCAGGCAGATGACTGGATCGCCTCCAATTCTGGAGATCCTTTAAACTCTCTTTTAGGGGGAGAAAAGGTGAACTTGATTGCACGTGCTCTTGATCGACTTCCTGAGAAGGAACGATTAGTAATAAGCCTTTATTTCTACGAAGAGCTTAATTTGAAGGAGATCGGGGAGATTCTCGGTGTTACGGAATCCCGGGCATCTCAGGTACGCTCAAGGGCTCTCATACGGCTCAAGAACTATCTGCGACACGCGATGTGAGACCCTCTTACTCGCGATGAAATCTTTCCTTCTATGCTTATCCCAATGTGAAGAGGGAGTGGTTGTATCGATATGACTCATCAATCGGTCCAGAATCTTATCGTTGTTGATCCATCCGAAGAAAACAGTGGGAGTATTACCGTCGTTCTTCAAGAGTACTTTCCTCAGTATGCTATCCATCACGTAGATTCGCTACTTGAATCTGAGCAACTCTTATCTCAAATTATTGCTGATGTTGTCGTTGTTGATCTGACATCTGTTCCCCCAGAGGAGAGGACTTCTTTTTTTGTAAGAGTAAAAACATTCGATCACGAGCCATCTATAATTGCATTAGGTACTGGGTTTCCAGATGAGGACCTCCATAGGCTTTATCATGCAGGTTGTCATCGAGTGATACCAAGAAGAGATGGATGGCGCCATGAGTTGGAGTCAGCAATTCGTTCCGTAATCAGATCACGGCGAATAGACGCCGAGAATACTATGCTGCGGTGTCAATTAACTGAGGCGAATATGTTACTTGAGCAAAAGAACGAGAGGCTGAACTATTTCGCAATGACTCTAGCGCATGATCTGCGAGCGCCTCTTGCCGCTCTGACCATGAAATTGCAATACATACAGGAGAGAGAAGCTGGGCGCCTGTCAGAACGTACTGATGAGTTGATTTCTTCTGGTCTTGCCTCAATGGAGCGCCTCATACAATTCATTCAATCACTGTATGAGCATGCAAAGTTAGGTACAGTGGCTACTACGATGGAATCATGCTCATTGGAATCAATTGTCGCCGATGTTCTCAGAGACCTAGACGTAGCTGATAGTGACAACTGCGAGCTCACCGTTGATTCCATGCCCCATGTTTGGGGGAGTCGTCCCCTCTTATATCAGCTCTTCATGAATCTTGTCGGGAATTCTCTTAAATACTCAGATAAACTCGAGCGGAGAATCTGCATGGAGGCTGGAGGTATCATAAACCGTTCCTTAGGACGATTTTTTCAGTTTGAGTTAAAGGATAATGGTCCTGGCATCCCAGCGGGTAAGCAAGCAGATATTTTCTCTCTCTTCAAGCGAGGAGAGTCGAGTCTTCCCACGATTGAGGGTGCCGGTATAGGTCTCGCAACGGCAAAGCACATTGTTGAGTTACACGGAGGTAGTATAGAGCTTGTTGAGTCCCGCGAGACATCAGCTGAATCTGAGTGGGGGGCAAACTTTCGGATTATTCTTCCCTTACACCCTGTAATCATTGGCACTTAGCCCACTGTGTATCCTGATGAGAGTATGATCTTGCTCATGCCAAGGATCTTGCTCATGAGATAGCGTCTCATTCTCTCTAAGGGATTGCTATGACTCATTTCACCTTACCTGTTGCCCTCCCCAACTCCTGGAGAAAAATGCACTGGAGAAGTTCAAGGTATTCATTTCTGATAGTCACTGCGACTAGCGCGTTCTTCATTGCCCTACTGCCTGCGTTATCGAGCAAAGGATTTACTCCAGTGAGCATTGGTAGCAAGGAAGGGGCTCATTTCATTACGGTCTTGCTACTCATAAGTGAGGTAATTGCGGGGTTGATGCTCATTTTTGCCTCTATCAGATTGAGTCGGGTGCATCTCTACGCCCGTTTCATCGGAACACTTGTCACTATCATGATAGTTGATCTGAGTCTCGTGAAAATATTTTTGAGTATTCAATACTCGTACAAAACTACGAGTAGTTTTAATCCCTCCACCTCCTATCTCTATCATCACTCAGTAGTTTTCGTTGGCATACTTATTCTTCTCTATTTCCTCATCGATGAGTCGTCTGGAGATATGAGAGATGCTCCTACAGTGAACTCTCAGCTGCAGGAAGCCGAAGTTTTTATCCGTCATATCGGGATAGTGGCGCATGTTCTTTTTCTTACTCTCTGGCCACTATGTATTGGGGGACCACTGTTCGATTCGGGTTTCACCCTGCACATACTTCCTCTCATTGATCAGATGTATATCATCCTTCAGATGATGATTCCTGCAACTGTCGTAACGGCTGGACTTTTACGGTATCGAATGCCACGTATATCACGTTGTGCGGGTACTTTCAGCAAAGTTGTCGCCGGACGGGAGCACGTTGTGAATGATTCCCACACGTATTCCCTTCAGGAGGTACATGATCGAATCAAAAATAATCTCCAGTTAGTGGGGAGTCTTTTGAGCTTGCAGGCGAACACACAGAAAGAGTCCTCAGCACGAGCGGTCCTCACAGATACGGTAAATCGGGTCTCGGCTATTGCCACACTCTATAGGCTCTCTGATGCATGTGGATATCGTGGTGTTGATCTGAGCCAGTATTGTACCTATCTCGGAAACGAGCTCTTAGAGCGCTTTGAGGTGTCAAATCGAATAGTTTTCAAAGTAGAGGGGGAAGCTATCCATGTCCCAGTTCAGGCCGCTCTGTGTTTTGGCTTGATGTTCAATGAAATCGTCTCAAACAGTATTCGTCACGGATTCCCCGAAGAGTGCGCTGGTTGTGTAAGTGTTGTTATACAGCATCATAAAAATTGTCTCCTAACCATTTCTATCCGTGATAATGGGATTGGACTATCTCGTGATATGAATGAAAAAGAGATCCCTCAGGGGTTGGGCACGAGGATCATCTATCAGCTAGCTAAGCAGATGCGCGCTGAAATTGAGGAACTAGATTCACCGGGTCATGGCTATAGAATTCATATTCCTCTATGATATGCTTTACAGAGTCTTGTGACGAAAAGGGAAATCTGTGGCATTAAAAATTCTTATCGTAGAGGACGAGGGAATCGTTTCACTCGATCTTGAGGATAGTTTACAATCATCAGGGTATCTTGTGACTGATGCGGTTGACTCCGGGGAAGCCGCGCTTGCGTCAATTCAGCGTGTGCGACCCGATATCGTCTTAATGGATATAACGCTTCGAGGAGCGATGGATGGTATTGAAGCGGCAAGCATTATTCGCGAACAGTACGGCATCCCTCTCATTTATATGACGGCTCACGCTGATGAGGCAACGTTACGCAGGGCAAAGGTAACAACGCCATACGGATATATTCTTAAGCCGATTAGAGATTCAGAGTTAAAAGCGATGATCGAGATCGCGCATTCTCGCTATGAGGCGGAACAGAGTTCGAGTACAACGAGAGAAAATAGTACTGAGTCGATATTTCCCAATGAAGCGCCTGAACCAGAACTCAGCGAGGCATTTACTCGAAATGCTATTCTGAAGGAGTTCGCACCTGCCTTGCAATCTCAATTACTTGCAGTGTCTACCTCTCGATTGTATACGGCGGGGCACTATCTCGTCCACGAGGATATGAGCGTCGAATCGGCACCAGTGCTTCTTTCAGGTTCACTTGAGTTGTTAAAGATATCATCAAATGGGAAAGAACTGATAATTGACCTGCTCTCGCCTAACGAGGATTACCTTTTATCCTTACTGCTTAGTAATACGGCTTTTCCATTCACGATCCGGGCTCATTCCGATGTGCACATACTGCAGTTGCCACTTTCAAAGGTCTTGCCGGAATTACTTAGCAGCGCTTCGGCTCTTCGTGCGTGTCTCCGGGAGATATCTGGTAGGCTTGAGATGACCATAAACCTTGCTCGTTCGTTAGCACATGATCGAGTGGAGCCTCGAATCGCGAGTATATTATTAGCTTTGGGAAGAAAGGCGGTAGCGCAGGAACATCGTTCTGTGAGCATCGACCTGAACAAGACGTATACCCTTGATTTATCCCGCAAAGAATTAGCTGACCTTGTCGGGATTACTCCCGAGACTGCGAGTCGAGTATCAAAGGCATTAGAGCGAGAGGGTATTCTCGACCTTGGGCAAGCAGGTCTTATCATCGTGCAACAACCGAAAGCACTTTTAGCGATCATACAAGATAGTTAGGAATGTGCCTTCGACTTCTTGAATCAAGAGATGATATCCACCTCCTTCTGAAAGAAGATTGATTCTAATCATGCACATCAATGAGAAATACATTCAACCTCTACCAAACTACGGTGGAAGAATGGAATGTTACGGAGCTTGCAGTCGCTTCTTGGTTATTGCGTAGAAGTTCGCGATGGACATATTGGCGCTATCACAGATTTTATTTTTGAAGAGCAGAGCTGGCTCGTTCGATTTATTGTCTTAAAGACGGGCATGTGGAAAACGCATCATAACTTTGCGATTCCAGTGGCATGTGTTACCGGTCACGCGGACTGGAATGAGCGCAAAGTGCCGATATCTCTCAGCATGGACGAAGTTGAGGCACTTTCGGGATATCGAGTGAGTGAGAAAGAACCTTGGGCTATTGAGATCGATTCTTCAGTGACAGCCCAAGGGGAAGAACAGTCTGAATCACACCCTGAAGCGGCAGAGAGTGGAAGTCTGCTCATGCATGGTCCACAGCTACTCCGAAGTTATCGAATGCTTCTCGGGCTACACGTGATGGCGCAAGGTGAGAACGTGGGGATCATGAGCGACCTCATTATTCGTGATGAGCGATGGGCTATTCAGTCTGCAGTGGTACGTTTGCGCCGCAGATATTTCTTTGCCACGGAGGTACTTGTTCCAGTGGGGAAGATTCGAACGATTCGATGGGGCGATAGGATCGTCGGGTGTGTTGGAGACAGAGTTGTAATTGAGAGCTACCCCGAATTTCGCTCTGCGGATCCGATCAATCAGGAGCAGGAATTACGATTGTACGACTACTATGGTCGACCTCGACCTTGGGAAGATGAACATGATCAGGAAATGCTCTTATAGAGAGTAGTGATTTTGAAGTCGAGGGGATGAAAGGAGAACATTGGTAAGATGAGAGTTCGTGATGTAATGAGTAGAGAGATCGTTTCGTGTAGCCCAGAGACCCCAGTTAGAAGAGTTGCTAAGAAAATGAGTCAGTTTAATTGTGGAATGATACCGGTGTTGTCTGACGATGGTGATGAGCGGGTCATGGGTGTTATCACCGAAAGAGATATTATTTGTCGAGCTGTTAGTGAAGGCGCGGATCTCAGCAAAGTTCCTGCTTCTTTCTGTATGTCATATCCAGTGGTTTCGATAAGCGAAAAGAGTTCTCTCGGTGAGTGCATGCGCCTTATGAGAGAAAATCAAATCCGTCGAATAGTAGTAATTAATGATGATCAACGGTGCATCGGGATTGTCTCGCAGGTAGATCTCTATAAGGCATCAAATGGAAGAGGATTTCTCTTTTCATATGGTGATAAAAGCGAGGAGATTCAGAGCATTAATTGAGACACCCAATACTATCAGCGATTCTTTAAAGGAGATGCTATGCCGAGGAAAGGCCGTGTCCGAGAAAAAGACACCCATACTGGTTACGAGCTGCAGAAGGGAAGGGAAACTCCAAGTGGATATCTTCCGTATGGATATGAGCGTGCTCCACAGGCGTTACATTCTAACATTGAGAATGGAGGGGGAGGCGACGATGCTCTTACCACCCATATTATCCAAGGTGGTCACTCACCAAGCTTCGCTGACCCCGATGAGGCGCTTGAGCATCTTTTCAGAGAGCAGATTGAGCATGATACGACAGTAGATGGC
>JBMTVV010000008.1:0-15719 GCA_049451755.1 Bdellovibrionota bacterium | reverse complement strand
CAAGGTGCTCATCATCATACGTTAAGAACGCATCAATCGTGCGGTAGGCACTTGAGACATCAACTTGAAAAATATCGCTTCCTCTGGGCAGTTTCCCCTTTGAGCTTGGACTACGTACAAATTCAACAGAAACAAAGAGGTCTCTTAAATGACTCGCGAGCTTCGGTAACTCTTCGGCATAACAGCTGCTACGATCGCCAAACTCGATACTGTAAATTGTTGAACAGACCTCCTGGGCAGCTTTTACGAGCGCTGAAGTTGTCTGCGTTGGATCATCTAAGAGGGTAAAATCAACCGTTCCCCCAATAGCAACAATTCCTCCGATCTTCTTTCCCATAGATTGCCTCTTACCGACGAACTCCTTACACTTCTAGATCTTCCGTAGTTCAACAGATACTTCATTCCCAATAATTTCAGCAACAAAATAGTTTCCCTTCATGAATGGTCCTGGGTTCACGAGGGTGGTTTTTCCTATCTGTTGTATCGCTTGAGATTCGTGAATATGGCCCGAAAAGAAGAGTATCGGCTCACACTCCTCGATGAAGGCTCGTACCGCTTGACTCCCAACGTGCCCACCAAGCAGTGCTTTATCGAGTGCAGTGTTCAGTGGCGGCTGATGAACAACGGCTACCAGTGACTCCTTTCGAGTAAGAGCTGCCAACTGACGAGTTAGCGCCCCTTCGAGCTCTTGTTCCGAACGTTCATACGGGGTCTGAGTTGGACACGGTAATGAACCACCGACACCAATAATTCCGATACCTCCAATCTGCCTCGGCTTTCCCTCTAGGTGACAGTCATGAGTAATAAGACTTTCTTCCACCTCCGGATAGTCACAATTTCCGATCACCCCGAATAGACATGGAGCTCGCTCTAAGAGCGGGATAATCACGGCCTCAGAAGCCTCTTTCCTACCAAAGTTCGTGATATCTCCTCCAAGAAGTACGACATCAACATCTTCAGCCTCCCACAGCAGCTCTTCGAGCTTCTCAAGTCGGGAGTGAACATCAACAAGACCAAGAATTTTCATTCGCTGTTGACCCATGAGGGCATCACCTTGCGTCACTTATGATTCGAATGAAAAGAGCCCCTCTGAGACAAACTCACATAACTCTTTTCGACCAGAAGGAGATTCCATATTTTGTAGATCCTTTGGAAGGGTCTCGGGTGCAGCAGGATGTCCAACAACAATCATCGCTCCTACCGCAAAACCACTCGGCACCTCTAGGAGCTCAACCGCTCGCGTCCAATCAAAGCCCCCCATTGGATGTGCTACGAGCCCCAGCTCTGTAGCTTGTAAGAGGAGGTTTTGCATCGCAGCCCCAGCATCAAGCTGAGCAACACCATTCTTCTCACCGGTTTGTGTAAATGTTTCCTTGTAGAGGAGAACGATGAGATGTGAACCCTGAGCGCACCAGACCTGGTTTGCCTCAACAAGTAGTGAAAAGAAGGTATCCCAGTGCGGTGTTCCCTTCTCGGCCCACAAAAATCGCCACTCCTGTTCATTGTATGAAGAGGGGGCCCACCGTGCAGCCTCAAAAAGACTCATAAGACTCTCTTTTGAGATCCTCTCTCCAGACATGGCTCGGGGTGACCAACGTCGCAGGATAAGTTCATGTACAGGGTATTCTGGTTTTCTCATTTTGTACCTCTCACTCATAACGCTCCTCCATACTAACAAATAGGGATACCTAGAGACAGACTCCTCCTTCTCTCTAGAGCCGCATCGAGAGAGAACTAGCTACATATAAATAGAGAACTCATGAGTCGGATCAGGAGTCACCAGTATGGCTATGAGAGGAGTTCTAGTATGGCTGGATGGATGGCGCTATGCGCAGCAACTAGATACCGAAAAGTAGGGGGAGTAAAATGAAAGTGAATCTCGTCTCCTCGCTCATCAGTAACGACAGCTCCACTCTCTTCCACCAGCAAAATCAAAGGACAAATATCCCATTCTTGATGCTGCGTAATACGAACCGTAAGCGCGTCGACCTTGCCAGTCAGCAAAAAGTAAAATCCATGCGCCGTCCCTAGCTCTCTCTCATAGATATACTCTTTCTTCGCAATCCCACCATTACGAACATAGATAGATTGTGGTCTCAGCGCCTCCGGAGTCGATATCGCTAGCCGTTCACCGTTACAGAAGGCTCCCCCACCTCGCTCGCCCCAAAAAAACAGATCCCGAGCTGGGAAATAGGCGATGGCAAAAACAACTTTTCCACCTGGCACGACAAGTCCGAGCAAGACGCCAAAGTCCGGCTCGCCATTGATAAAGTTTTGCGTGCCATCAATCGGATCGAGTACCCAAACACCTTTCGCTTGCGAGAGATCCTCTTTTGTTGGGAGTTCCTCTGAGTACAGTCCATAATCAGGGAATCGCCGTGATAGCTCTCCCTGAATCATCTCGTTCACCGCAAGGTCAACTGAGGTTACCGGTGAGCCGTCTTCTTTCGTATGGACATCAAACGGTAACCGATCTTCGCTACTCGGCCAGTGTGCAAGCGCAAAATTGCCTGCCCGCCGAACGACATCAAAGAGAAATGTGCGCTCATCTGCTGAGAAAAAACTACTGTGAGTCATGCTCGAGCTTCTCAAATAATATCGTAATCTCACCAAAGGAATGCCCTCTAGACGGAGCGTGTAAGGCTTCCGCCCATGGCTTTTCTTCAGAACTTCCCCACACCATCTGAAGCAAGCGACCCGCTGCATGTGGTAGAAATGGCTGGAGACATACCGCAATCGTATGAATCCCTTGAATACACAGTGCAAGCGTCGCTCGAGTTCTTGCTTCATCCTCTTTTCGCGTTTTCCACGGGGCTCGCTCATCCACGTAGCGATTACACTCCCGAGCAAATTCCATGACGGCCTCGAGGGCCCCTCGGTACTGATGCTCCTTTAACTGTGAGGTCACCTTCTGCACAGATGCCTCTCGACAGGCGAGAAACTTCGTATCGATATCCTCAAGTAATCCATCATCATACTCTGGGAAAGACGGCCCATAATGCTTTGAGGTAAAACTGAGAATTCGATTCACAAAATTCCCAATCGTGTTTGCAAGGTCTGTGTTGTTCTTCTGGATGAGATCTTCTGGCTTGTATACGCCACGTGCCCGTTCCGGCGCGATAGAAGTCAGATAATAACGCAAAGCATCAGGTGTACCACCGGAACTGAGATAGTCACCGACCCACACGGCGGTCCCACGCGATTTCGATATTTTCTCTACCGGCTTACCAGGAAACTGAATATTCAAGAACTGATTTGCCACCACGCCAGCTGGAAGTTGATAGCTTCCCTCGGCAGAGAGCATTGCAATCCAGATAATACAGTGAAAAATCGTATTATCTTCGCCGATGTAGTGCAGAATTTCGGTATCAGACGATTTCCACCAATCCTCGTATGAACCTCCGTCTACGCTACGTAAATATTCCTCGGTATTCGATATGTAACCAATCGGCGCATCGAACCACACGTAGAGCACTTTCCCTTTCGCTTCAGGCTCATCGAGGGGAACGGGAATACCCCAAGAGAGATCTCGAGTCATCGAACGCTGAATAAGTCCGGTACCGAGGAGCCCCTTCAGAAAGCTTCTCGTATGGTCTCGCAAAAAGCTCGTTCCGTACCACTCTTTTACCTTTTCTTCAAAACGCCCTAAATCAATGAACCAGTGAACGGTCTCTTTGATACTCGCGGGTTCTCCAGAGATAACACTAACCGCATCACTCAGGTGATCAACATCGAGAGCCTTTCCACACTCTTCACACTGATCCCCATTTTGCTCGAGCGCTCCGCAATAGCCACAGGTGCCCTTTACAAATCGATCCGGAAGAAACATGTCACGTGTCTCGTCAAAGAACTGCCGACTCGTTTTTTTCTCTAAATACCGCTTTTCATTCAGCGCTAAAAAAAAGCTCTGGCTGAATGCAAAATGATGAGGATTTTGACTCGTAGCACCGTACGTATCGAATGCTATGCCAAGCCGCTGAAAATCATCTTCATGGGAATCGTGGTAAAACCGTGCGGTCTCTGCAGGAGTCCGCCCCTCTTTCTCAGAAGTCATCACGATGGCAACACCGTGGTCGTCTGAACCACAGATGAAAAGCACCTCTCGACCCTGAAGGCGCTGGAATCGCACGTAGATGTCAGCAGGTAGGTAGCATCCCGCAATATGCCCCACGTGGAGCCGACCATTGGAATAAGGGAGTGCGGCGGTAACAAGTAGTTTTTTCATAAGGTCGACAGCATATCACATCCCTACATTTTTAGAATAGATTTTCAGGTAGTTACGCCCCTTAACACCCCTCCCCCTCTCACCCTCAGAGAGGGCCGAAGCCCTCAGTTTCCCCTCTGAGGGGAATTATCTCCCGAAAATTGGCTTCTTCATCTCTTTTTGCTATCTTTTTCTCTTCTCGCCGGCGGCTCCTCACCAATGCTCGGTCGAGAACACAACGCAAGAAAAAGATTTACGACTACGTAATGTTAGAATTGAGAACAATTTGAGGTAAAAGATGTCAGTAACGTTAAGACTACAACGCCGAGGGCAAAGCAAGAGACCATTCTACCGTCTAGTCGCCGCCGACACTGAAGCACGTCGTGATGGTCGATACCTAGAGCTCGTCGGTACATACAACCCGATGGTCAACCCACCAGCGATCACTATGAAAGAAGACCGTGTTAAATACTGGGTTGCTACTGGGGCCCTGCAGACGGATATGGCTCGATCTCTCATCAAAAAACAGATTCCTGGTCTCATTGAAGCGAAGGAAGCAAAGAAAAAAGAGGCTACTCAAGCAAAGAAAGCCAAGCGAAAAGCGAAAGTAAGCGCTAAGAAGAAGTAGAAAACTGCGGAGCGATGCAATTCGCAGCCTTGCTTCTATTTGGGGAGCTGCTGCCTGACTCCACTGTTTGCTATCAAACGTAAATACCTACGACCTCTATCTTGCTAATAGCTGGGAAGCCATCTCGTTATGGCTTACGTTCTCTTTACCTATAGATACGAATCTGATGGAGACTTACCTGCTACACGGATGAATTAGTCGTAGATACAGATCGTCTGGAGTAATAGATTCAGTTATAATTCCGCTCAGCACATGAATGACGTACCCCAACCGACAACATCGAGCACACTCTTCCAGACCTGTGCAATTACACTCTTCCCTGATTTTTTCGATCAGTTCATTGAAACAAGCCTTATTCAACGCGCTCTCAGAGAGCACCTATTTCGCTTTTCAACTATCAATCCAAGAGACTTCGCCCCCCCTCCCCACCACCACGTGGATGACGTTCCTTATGGAGGAGGTGCCGGTATGGTTATGAAGCCTGAGCCACTCATTGCCGCCATTGAGAAGGCAAAGAAGGAGAATCCAGGAGGCGTTGTCGTTGCGCCAGGTGCTGCTGGTACATCATTCACACAAGAAAAAGCGCAAGAGCTCTCGCAAGCACCAGGACTCATATTCCTCTGTGGACGGTATGAAGGAATTGATCAACGAGTCATTGATCATTTCGTTGATGAAGAAATCTCGATTGGTAACTACATCCTTATGGGTGGAGAAGTACCGGTGATGGTCATGCTCGAAGCAATCCTTCGTCTTCGCTCCGGAGTGCTCGGAAATCCACAGTCACTCGAAGATGAGTCGCACTCAGCCGACGGCTACCTCGAGGCCCCCCAATATACGCGCCCCGAGACGTTTCGAGGCGTGTCGGTTCCTGCCATACTGCGCTCCGGAGATCACAAAGCGATAGCAGAGTGGCGGCGCTCCCAATCAGAAAAACGAAAAAACGGTAGAGAATAATAGTGGCACATTTAGCAGTTTGTCTTCTCCACGAAGGCATGGTCGATAAGAGAGGAAACGAAGTTACCACATCGCTGACCCTCATTGATATTCACGACATCTCTCGCTCCGCGAAGACGTATGGGCTGCTTCACGCATACATTGCTCACCCCTCAGCCGCGCTACACCAGCTTGCGACACGACTCACTTCGCACTGGAAAGAAGGTTATGGGTCAACGTATAACCCCGACCGTAAATCTGCACTCGACAACATGACAGCGCTACATTCGCTCGAAGAGATTTTACGTGATCTAAAAGCCCGTACTGGAAACGATCCCATCCTCGTAGCCACATCGGCAAAACCAGGAGGACAGCGGATAGGCTACGCTACGCTTAGAGAGAGAATTGAATCTGACGAGAACACATACCTTCTTATGCTTGGCACAGGATGGGGAATGAGCGATGCACTCCTTGAAAGAGCAACACTCTTCCTTGAACCAATCTATGGTCCGGGAGACTACAACCACCTTTCAGTTCGCTCTGCCTGTGCGATCATGCTCGATCGACTAAGAGGGAGATAAGCATACTAGCGTACTGAAAAGACGAGCGATTTTTTGCCTATCATCCTTACGCTACCCAAGCATCGACTTCCTCCATAACCTTCTTACATCGGTATAGTGAGTAGAAGGAAGGAGAGACGGGCTGCGTCGAAGGGGAGCTGATTCCTTCGAGGCAGCCTGGGTATCTACCATTACAAGAGGTAATTTTTTTGAGGTTATTGAAAGCGCACGCTTTAAGAGCAAACATGAGGTTTTCGATGTACGCTGTTGTTTTTTGCTCGAACACAGACAGAGATCATGATTGCCAATAGTGTCAAGAGTGAGGTTTTCGATGCGGTTCTATCTGAGGTTTTCTGAAATCATATTTCAATCGAGAGGTTTTTTAAGGCACATATAGCATCACACTGTATGAGAGTGAGGCGTTGAATACTGCGGGATATAGTATTGTCTAGTATCCATCCATTAGGAGAAGTATTGAACGCCTCACTCCCAAATCATCATGACATCAATCCCAGGCTGCCGATTTCTTCTTTCACACGTACCAGAAACATGTCGCTATACGTGCCCCTTCTCATAAGCCCAGAATCAGAAGCACCACTACTCCCAGGACAATCCGATACCAGCCAAAAGATGCAAGCGAGAATCTCTTTAAAAAACCGATGAATGTACGAATTGCTATGAGTGCAACCACCAGAGAGACGAGAAATCCTGTCAAAAGCTCCCCAAAGGCACCTGCGCCAAGGGTATCTATATTTTTATAGAGATCGAATAAAGTGGCAGCAAACATAACCGGAACAGCAACGAGAAAAGAGAACTCAGCAGCAACAGTCCGCTCAAGACCAAGCCACATACCACCGAGAATAGTGGCTCCCGATCGAGAGATACCAGGCCACAGTGCTAGCGTCTGAAAACAGCCAATGAGAAAACTTTGTCGAAAGGAGATGTCTTCTATGGATTCAACCGAATTCTCAAGTGACTTCTTCTCAACACCAATAAGAGCAACTCCACCGACAATCAGCGCTATCGCAACCGGGAGAGGATGAAAGAGCACTCCTTTGATGACCGAGTGAAAAAGGAACCCGAGCACAAAGGCTGGCAAACAGGCGAGAAAGAGTTTCATGAGACCATGAGTGCCGGAGAAGCCCCCTGTCGAGTCGAACCGAAGTAATCGAACAAAGCGCATCGGATACAGAAAGAGTACAGCAAGAATTGCACCCAACTGAATAAAGACCTCAAAGGTTTCAGACGCTGGTCCATGGTACGTCAATGCTTCTCCGAACAAGATCAGGTGCCCCGTACTGGAGACCGGAATAAACTCGGTAAGCCCCTCCACGATTCCAAGCAGAATTGCCGTACTGTATTCACCATTATCGCTCATGAGGCACCTCTTCCTATATCACCCGAGACAAAGCACGATATATGCGCTGTATCCTATGATCATGAACAGCCCCAGCGCTCGACCTATGGTCCGTTGAAAAAAAAGGATCGGTAACAACACTCCACAAGAGACCCACATATAGGGTAAATCAAAAGAAATTGCGCTTGAAACAACCGAGAGAGGTTGTACGAGGGCGGTAACCGAAATAACGCATAAAACGTTAAAAATGTTGCTGCCTACGGCATTTCCCACCACAAGATCTGGTTCTCCTTTCCGCGCAGCAAGGACTGTCGTAGCAAGCTCCGGAAGAGAGGTCCCAAGTGCAACAAGTGTTACTCCAATGACTAACTCCGAGACTCCGACTGTTCGCGCTATAGAAACAGCATTACTAACAATAAGCTCAGCTCCTATGATCAAACCCACCAATCCAAGTGCAATGAGAAGAGTAGCGCTTCTCAACTTCGTCATAGGCTTTTCTTCAACGGCTTCCTCCTGAAACTCCTCAATTGCTGCCCGCTCTGAGGAAGTTACCTCAAGGTAGTTCATAAAAAGATACCCTATGAAACCACACGCAAGCAGTGCCCCATCGAAGCGCGATATCGTCCCGTCGAGCGAAACGATAAAAAATGCCCCCAACGCTATGATCATAATCGGATAGTCTCTACGGACAATACTTCGCGCCACCTCTACTGGAGCAATAAGCGCAGTAAGACCAATAACACCGAGAATATTAAAGATATTACTCCCAAGAACATTTCCGACTGCGATATCAGCGGTACCTTCTATGGCAGCTGCCAGAGAAACGAAGAGCTCTGGCGCGGAGGTTCCAAAGGCAACCACGGTGAGACCGACAACGAGGGTCGAGATACCGAGCCGGGTGGCGATAGCGGGCGCCCCCTTTATGAGAGCATCGGCGCCAGAGAGTAGTACTCCAACTCCACAACACAACCAAACTATTTCCAACAGCATTCCAATCCTTTTCCTGCTATGTACTACCTCCGAACACTAACAGAAGAAGTAGATAATAAAAATTCCCCTTATCGGGAAAAGGCTATTTCAGGTTATATTCGTCGGTATGCAGATTCGACCTCAGTTACGAGAGATTATATTCGGGACTCAAACGAAAGCCGGAAGAGCTTTTGACATCATCCTACTTTGGCTCATTATCTTGAGCGTTACCGTGGTGTGCTTTGATAGCATTGAGGAATATCACGAACGGCATGGTAAGCTCCTACTTCAGATGGAGTGGTTTTTTACTATCCTCTTTACCATCGAATATGGGCTTCGGCTCTACTGTTCTCGCCAACCTGCCCGATATGCAACTAGTTTCTTTGGAGTTGTAGATCTCATTTCTATTATTCCCACATACCTCAGTCTTTTCATTCTCAATACTCAGTTTCTGATTATTATAAGAGTATTGCGTCTTATCAGGATTTTTCGGGTGCTCCAACTCGTTCAGTTTATGGGAGAGGCGAATACCCTACGACAGGCACTCTATACAAGTCGTCACAAAATTATCGTGTTTCTCCTAGGCGTACTCATAACAACTGTCGTTGCTGGTGCGATCATGTATATCGTTGAGGGCCCCTCCTCTGGCTTCACGAGTATTCCGCGGGGTATCTACTGGGCAATTGTTACTATCACTACAGTAGGCTACGGAGATATCAGTCCTGACACTCCGCTTGGTCAGTTTATCTCTTCGATACTCATGATCTGCGGTTATGGTATTCTTGCTGTTCCAACTGGCATTGTCAGTGCCCAGATTGCTCAACGACGAGAAGATATATTTTCACGAAAACACCGCGAGAATTGTACACTATGTGAAAGTCGCGGGCATGATGAGGACGCGCGATTCTGCAAACTCTGTGGCTGCTCACTACAGCTGCACTAGAGATACAGCAGCACTAGAGATAAAATGGACCATTGGGAACATCGAGATTTTCGACCTCTCGAATGAGAGCTGCGAGTAACATCGGTGAGTAAGAGTTCGACGAACCTATGTTTTCTAAACCACTCTCTGTTGATGTACCGCCAGACAATGAGTTTCGAGCATATGACTTCGGTGCAAGCGTGAGCACCTTACTCGCTGACTTATCGCCGGATGATTTGCTACTCCACTGAGTCTCGATACTACAAGTTTCTGTACCACGAGTTTCTGCGCCACGAGACCTGCTCACGCCACCTCGAGAAACTGAGGTAGCAGTCGTCGAATGAGACTTTGGACGAGACGCACGACGCTTTCTCGCTGACTCCAGCCGGGATTGATTTATCAGGTTATCTTCGGACATTCCATTATTATCGCCGAAATCATTGATGAAGAAAAGATTTCTCGCAGAGATAAAAAGCTCCACCACTTCCCACAGTTATACGACTTCTTCGGCTGCAATCACTATGAGCAGTGATGAATACCCTCTTCGAGAGCTCGCTCCTTAACTCGCCTTGCAACAAGATCTCCTATCTCCCCTCGAAAAACACTTGGGATAATGTAGCGCTCATCAAGCTCTTCTTCGCTGACCGCGTCTGCAATAGCTTCGGCCGCTGCTATCTTCATCCCCTCCGTGATATCTTTTGCCTTCGCATCCAGTGCCCCACGGAAAATACCCGGAAAGCAGAGTACGTTATTCACCTGATTCGGATAGTCACTACGACCAGTTGCGATAATTCTTGCAATATCTTCGATTTCACCAGGCATAATTTCCGGGATAGGGTTTGCCAGCGCAAATACAATCGGATCCTTTGCCATGTGCAAGACATGCTCTCGAGTAATTGCCCCTGGTTTTGAGACTCCAATGAACACATCTGCTCCCCGTAAGACTTCACCGACACTCCCCCTCTGATTGTCAGGATTCGTGAGCTGAATCATCTCCTCTTTCACAGGATTCATGCGATCTTTTCGTCCCCTGTAGACGGCGCCCGCTCTATCACACGGGATAATATCCCTCACTCCAGCCGCTAGTAGCATTCGTGTGCAGGCAACTCCACCTGCGCCAAATCCATTTACAACGACCCGAATATCAGAGAGCTTCTTTCCGGTAATCTTTAGTGCGTTCATCAATCCAGCGAGTACCACGACGGCCGTCCCGTGCTGATCATCGTGGAAGACTGGTATATCTAACTCTGCTCGAAGACGGTCTTCTATCTCAAAGCACCGGGGTGCTGCGATATCTTCTAGATTGATACCTCCGAAACTTGGTGCAATTGCCTTTACAACCTGAATAATCTCTTCCGTATCCTGAGTGGCAAGACAAATCGGGAATGCATCAATCCCAGCAAATTCCTTAAAGAGAACCGCTTTTCCCTCCATGACAGGAAGAGCAGCTTCTGAACCGATATCTCCCAAGCCAAGGACAGCACTGCCATCTGTAACTACGGCAACCGTATTTTGCTTTATCGTGTAATCATATACACGCTCCCTCTTTTCTGCTATCGCGAGACATACTCGTGCGACCCCAGGGGTATAGGCTCTCGAGAGTTGATCTGTGGTCTTAAGCTCTACCTTTGATTGTATGGTGAGCTTCCCGCCCAGATGAAGATCAAAGGTATCATCTTTCCAATCAAGAAGCTCAATTCCATCGAGCGTTTGAACGCTCGTAATTATCTCTTGTGCCTGCTGATCACTAAGACAATTGACGGTAACATCTCGAATGAGGAAGTTTGAATCTCCGTATACGAGCGAAAGATCACTCATAGAAGCGCCTCGCGATGCGACCTCTTGTACGACTTGAAGAAAGCATCCTGGACTATTTCTTATCTTCAGCTTCATAGTGACAGAAAACCCAGCTGATGGCTTTTGATATGGTGTGGCGTTCATAGATATCGTCTTTTTACCTCAATTTTAGATTTCCCCATCATCGACGATATTTTGTCAGAGAATCAAGATTCAGCTCCCCTCTTTTCCCTGTTATAGTGAAAAAAGAAGTCAGCTATCTCCTTGGTAACCGTCTTAGTGCCTATGAACAAAAGATTTTCAGTGGTTATACCAGCGAGGAATGAAGCTCGTTTCCTACCCCAATGCCTTGAGGCACTGCAAGCAGCAGCCTCCTTTGCCGCATGCACCCTAGAGCCTATCGTCGTACTGAATCGGTGCACCGATGAAACGGAGCAGATTGCTCGCGCACATGGCTGTACGATAGTTCACTGCGATGAAAAAAATCTATCTGCAATACGGAATGCCGGAGTCTCTCAAGCAAGCTCTGAATTCGTTACTACATTGGATGCTGATAGCGTTGTATGTAGACACATCTTTAAAAATATACTCACCGCTTTAGAAGATCCGAAAACGGTAGGTGGAGGTGTCATGATGTATCCGAGTCGCTACTCACTTGGCATTTTTCTAACGGGCCTCTTACTGCTTCCGGTCGTAGTTCGGCATGGCATTTCCGGTGGCATGTTTTTCTTTCGAAAAAGTGACTTTGAGCAGATTGGAGGGTTCAATGAAGACCTTGTGAGTATCGAGGATATTGATTTTGCAATACGATTGAAGGCTTTCGGAAAATTACAAAAGAGAGTGTTTCGCACTTTGTGGCGAAGCTATATTACAACTTCAACCCGAAAGTTTGACCACTTCGGTGATTGGTACTTTCTCCTCCGCCCACATCTCATTTGGCGTCTATTTCGAGGTACAGACCAAGAAGCTTCAAATATTGTGTGGTATGATTTTAAGCGCTAAGAGTCACTCTCGAGGATAGGATTGGTTCCTTTCCCTTCTTCAAAGCTCTCACCGACTCAAAAAGCCGCGCTAGGCACGACCTGAGATCTGACTTGAAAACTCATTCGGATAGAGTTTTTCAATGAGCGCAGCGAACTTCTTCATCACCACTGGACGCTTTACCTTGAAAGTCGGTGTTAACATGCCGTTCTCAACAGTAAAGTCCTCAGGCACGATCTCAAAACGCTTAATCTGCTCATACTCTGCAATCTGACCGTTTCCTCGTTGAAGCTCCTTCCAGATGAGATCTCGAACAGCCTCATTCTTTGAGAGAGATGCATTATCGAGATCAGAGATACCACGCTTTTTTGCCCACGCAGTTACCGATGGCATATCGATACTGAGCAATGCGCTGATAAAGGGTCTTCCATCACCAACTAACACCACAGCTGAGATGTATTCGGACTGCTTCATGAGTGCTTCAATATCCTCAGGCGCTATGTTCTTACCATACGAAGTGACGATGATATCTTTCTTCCTTCCGACGATAGAAAGATATCCGTCTGGGGCTACTTCTCCGAGATCGCCCGTATGAAACCAGCCATCCGAGTCCCATGCAGCTTTCGTTGCAGTCTCTCGACCGTAGTAGCCTTGAGTGATATTCGGACCCTTGTAGAGAATCTCGCCGTCCTCGGCTATTCGCAATTCGATATCATCCGAGAGAACAGGTCCAACAGTGCCAATTCGCTTTTGACCGTATCGGTTCACGTTACACGCGACGCATGTCTCCGTTAATCCGTATCCCTCGAGGATCTCAATCCCAAGCATATCAAAGAATCGGGCAACATCTGGATTGAGCTTTGCGCCACCCGATATCGAGTACAGGAAGTTCTTTCCGAAAAGCTGCGCCTTTACTTTTTTTCGCAAGAACCCGGTTAGCGCATATCCAATCTTCTGCCCCAGCGATGGGCTCCCGAAGTACACGCCTCGCGCTGACCACAACATTAAGGAAAGCAACTTTCCAGACACTCCGCTGGTCTTCGATTTCGCGATAACTCCAGATTGCATCTTCTCGAGCAGTCGAGGAACTACGGGAACGACATCCGCTGCAAGTTCGCGAATATCTCTCGTTATGGAATCTGGGTCTGACTTTGAAGTACGGGTATCTTTGATCGACGGAAAATAAAGCTCTGTGGGAGCAAGATAACCGACGTAGCCCATGAGTTTTGCAAACGCATGAGCAAGAGGTAAGAATACGATAACGGTTGAATCCACTCCCAACATATTACAGTCATAGACCTGTCGAACGTTCGCAAGGTGATTGCCGTGGGTCTGCATGACCCCCTTAGGAGGCCCCGTTGTCCCAGAGGTATAAACAAGTGCTGCCATATCAGAGCGAGTAATATCAGCATACAAGGCATCGAGCGATTCCGGCTCTGGCCCAGCGAGCACTTCACTCAGTTGAGCAGCAAGGGGATGCTGCTCAACATGTTCAAAAGCAATTATCTTTTTTAGTCCAATCTGGACAGTCGAAGCATCTCGATCCTCAGTCGCAGGAACACTGAGTGGCCCACTCAAAAGCACCTTTAATTTAGTGAGCTGCTCTTCATTCTCAACGAAGACGACAGAGGTACCAGAATCAAAAAGGATGTAACCAATGTCTGCAGCTGGCAGAGATTGATAGATCGAGACAACTATGGCACCGAGCGTATGTGCGGCAAGATCACACTCCATCCACTCCGGACGAGAAGAGGAGATGATAGCGACCTTATCACCACGAGTAACACCAATCGACTTTAAATACTGAGCAATTTTTTTAACTCGGACTTCTACCTCTCGAAACGTCCGCTTCTGTCGTTCTCGAGGCTCACCGTTAGTATCTGTCGCTTCATTGTATAGTGCCTGATCGTAGACCGGAATTTCCGGTGCTGAACGAGCCATGTAATAAAACGCTTGTGCTAAAGAGGAGAAAGAATCAAGGTCAGGAAGTACTCTCATAGCCATAATTCTCTCACGATTATAAGGCATGAGCTACCAGGAACTTAGAACGAAATAGAGAAATTTAAAGGCTCATATACTTAAGGATACCGGCAGTCGTACCGACCTACTTCCCTGGCAAACGTAGAGGGCGCCGAAAAAGGAGAAGCGTTCCCAACGTATTATATCTTTCCAGCACTTTGATATTTCAATGACTCAGATGGTCGCATAAGTACCCAATACATCCAGCAATCTAATGATAGAGCTAGTACTGTCCGATGGACGTTCTATGAGAAGAACGCAGGAGGAAACGATCGCTGCACTACAGTAACTCACTCAGGTCTACTGACGTATATGTTGACGGCTTCCGGACTTTGCCAGTGCTGTCCTTCCCGACAGCAAAAAAGATTCCGTCTACTTCAAGGACCTCTACCGAAGCAACACTTTCGGGCCAAGCTACTTCTTGATGCAGATGCCAGTGTTCTTCAGGAACAACACCGACACCACTCTTCCATGCATCAAGCCGGACGAACTTCGAGAGGTTATTATCACATACGAGCTCAAAAGCTGACTCTAGTGGCATCCCAAATTTTACCTTGTTCCAAAACATTGTGTAAGCAACATCTGCAAGCCCATCGAGCATCTCTTTTCGATCGGGATTTCCACCGTTCGCTTCATACACGACATCATTTGGTTTCGTAATCGGTTGTCCATCAACAATCGGCGTTACCCCAAGTCCATGAATAACGTATTCCAATACTTCTGAAAGAAGAAGCTGCGCTCCAAGCTCACGATCAGCCTCACTCCCCTCGTGGAACTCATGTCCGTACGTCTGACCTGCTAAATGAAAAAACTGTTGTATCTTATCTGATTTCATCGGAGCACCTTTATCCGTTTTCTTTTCCGATTTTTTTAGCCTACTATACGCAAAACGACAAGGATTCTGAGATGCAGAGAATTGATAAGAGAAGCGCACACGAGCTCCGCGAGGTACGATTTGAAGTAGACTTTGCACCTCAGGCTGAAGGCTCAGTTCTGGTACATTGCGGTAATACCCGAGTGCTGTGCACCGCAACAGTTGAGCAGGGCGTTCCGAAATGGATGTCGAATGAATCCGCAGAAGGTGGCTGGATTACTGCAGAATACTCCATGCTCCCCCGGTCAACCCAAGTACGTGTGAGACGAGAGCGAAATGGAGCAAAGGGGAGGACTCAAGAAATTCAAAGACTCATCGGACGATCTCTGAGAGCCGCTGTAAACCTCGAGCACCTTGGTGGAAAGACCATCCTCATAGACTGTGACGTACTACAAGCTGATGGGGGCACCCGCACTGCTTCCATCACAGGTGGGTACATTGCTCTTATGCTCGCACTGATACCAGAACTTAAAGC